>NZ_JAWVAV010000029.1:0-47586 GCF_033599315.1 Acinetobacter sp. OYA S30 | reverse complement strand
GAATTCTTTCAATAGATGCATAGTACGTTAAAACAATGAATAGGTAAAACAGTATGTTTTTATGAATTTAATCGTTTTTTTGAATGTTGATTTGCAACAACGCGTAAGTTAAGAAAGTACAAAAGAGCATCTTAATTTCATTTTTAGTTTTGCAGTATTTTAAAGTGAAAGTGTTTGAAAATTTATATATGTTATATGGCTGTAAAGATTTTATGTCATAACATTAAAAGGTACTTTCATGTCATTGCAACGCGGCATTTATCAGCATTATAAAGGTAATCTCTATCAAGTTTTTTCTGTAGCAAAACACAGTGAAACTGAAGAGGAATTGGTCGTTTATCAATGTTTATATGGTGATTATTCAACTTGGGTTCGACCACTTGATATGTTTACTGAAACTGTGCAAATGAGTGATGGTAGCATCGTACCGCGTTTTAAATTAATACAAAGTACTTAAATAAAATGGCTGTCATATAAAGAAGGAGTAAAATAGATGCCAAATACTATTTTCTTACAAAGAGTTGCTGATTTATATGACACCTTTAAACAGCATGACTCACAGCAATCCGATCGTTTACAACGATATCGTAATATAGAAGTAGAATCTGCCCAGTTAATTTCCCAGCTTATTCGTATGCAGCAAGCCAAGTCTATTTTGGAAATTGGCACTTCAACAGGCTATTCAACTTTGTGGCTTGCCGAAGCTGCCCAAGCGACTGGTGGGCAAGTCATTACAGTTGAAATTGATGCAAAGCGAAGTGCAGAGGCAAAACGTCATGTAGCTGAGTTAGAGCTCAGTGAGATTGTTCAATTTTGGGTAGGAGATGCAGCCGATTACTTAAAAGCAGCTCAGGAAAAATTTGATTTTATTTTGTTAGATGCTGAACGCGATGCATATGAAAATTATTGGCCAGATTTAAAACGCCTAATGAAGCCTAAAGGTGGGGTTTTAGTTGTCGATAATGTGATATCCCATGCGGCAGAAGTAAATCGATTTATAGCCTTAATTAAAAAAGATCCGGATTACATGAGTAGCATTTTGCCTGTCGGCGCAGGTTTGTGTTTAGTGGTCACAAAATAGTTATGCTGAAATAATTTTTCATATTCCAGTTGGGGCCTGTTTTCGAACAGGCCTTTTTTATAATTTTATGAGGCAATCACCAAAGAGAGTCGGGTAAAGTGCAAATTAAATTCTAAGTATTTGTGTACAAAAGCGGCTTTATCAGTTGAACGCAATAAGTTGTCATAAACAAACTCAGGAACAGGATGATAAAGATCTCCTGAGCCATCGCTATAAAAGATTTTTAAATGACGCGATGTCGCATTGTATTTCCATGAAGTGACGACCGCTGTATTCGCCATAAATGTACCCCTTTATTTCATATCAAACGTACTCAAAAATTAACCAGTTGTTTATTTGACATTACTCAATGTTTAGGTAACGGGGAAGGGCAGAATTGTAAAAGTATCAGTAGAAAATGTGATGTGCTTATTCAAAACAAAAGAACCATCCGATAAAGGATGGTTCTTTAGGTTTTTAAAATCTAAGAGAGATTAGATTTTACCAACTAGGTCGATAGATGGAGCAAGAGTTGCTTCGCCTTCTTTCCATTTAGCTGGGCAAACTTCACCTGGGTGAGAGTGTACGTATTGAGCAGCTTTTACTTTACGAAGAAGTTCAGATGCGTCACGACCGATACCGCCAGCGTTGATTTCAACGATTTGGATTTTACCTTCTGGATCGATAACGAAAGTACCACGGTCAGCTAAACCTTCAGACTCGATTAAAACGTCAAAGTTTTTAGAAAGAGTCCAAGTTGGATCGCCGATTAATGGGTATTGGATTTTCTTGATCGCGTCTGAAGTGTCGTGCCAAGCTTTGTGAGTGAAGTGAGTGTCAGTAGAAACACCGTAGATTTCCACGCCTAATTTTTGGAATTCAGCGTAGTTATCAGCTAAGTCTTCAAGCTCAGTAGGACATACGAAAGTGAAGTCAGCAGGATAGAAGAATACAACAGACCACTTACCTTTAAGGTTAGTTTCGTTCACTTCGATGAATTGGCCGTTGTGGTAAGCAGTTGCTTGGAAAGGTTTAACTTCAGTATTAATCAAGCTCATCATTGTCTCCATGATTGAGGTTTATATTTAAACTTGTTTACGAGATGTAGAATAAATAAAAATTCTTTATTGGGGAAATAGTATTTTTACATGACTAAAATCGGAAAATTGAATAAGTATGAAATTTTCGATTTTTAAGTCCCCAAATACTGTATTCGATTTGACTGCAAAAACATGTAAATCAAATGACAGTTATAGTAAAAGAAACTTGCCTAACAACATGAAGCTTACATATTAAAAATTCAAGGGTGAAATGTAAAAAAATTAAAAATATATAAAAAACCAATTGTTTTACCTTATGGTCATTAAGGCGTAAAATAGAGGATTGTTGAATTTTCAGGAAAATTTATCTGTGCTGAATGGTTTAAATATAGATCAATGGGTGATGGCGAGAGATCGTTACCGTTTAAATCGTTTACGTAAAGATAAAAAAGCCAATACTGCAGAGATTGAAAAATTATTTGAACAGTCTAATGCAAAAGTTAGACAGCGTTTTGAACGCTTGCCAAAAATCAAATTAAATCAGGATCTTCCTGTAACCCAATATGCTGACCGTTTAATAGAAGCGATTCAAAAGCATCAGGTCATTATTGTGGCAGGTGAAACAGGATCAGGGAAAACTACTCAGCTCCCCCAAATTGCAATGTTAGCAGGGCGTGGCTTGACTGGTATGATTGGTCATACCCAGCCACGTCGTTTAGCTGCACGTAGTGTGTCGCAGCGTATTGCAGAAGAAGTCGGCGAAAAACTTGGCGAGTCAATTGGTTTTAAAATCCGTTTTAATGAACAAGGTTCGCAAGATTCGATTGTCCGGTTAATGACCGACGGTATTTTGCTTGCCGAGTTAGGCAATGACCGCTTCTTGTCTAAATATGACACCATTATTATTGATGAGGCGCATGAGCGCTCACTCAATATCGATTTTATTATGGGTTATTTAAAGCAGTTACTGCCAAAACGCCCAGATTTAAAAGTCATCGTGACTTCGGCAACTTTAGATGTAAATCGTTTTAGTAACTACTTTAATAATGCACCAATTTTTGAAGTAGAAGGGCGTAGTTATCCGGTTGAAGTGCGTTATCGCCCAATTTCAGAAATGAATATTGGTGGTAGTGATGACGACGAGTTCGATGACTTTGAAGAAAACCTGCCGCGTGCAGTCGTACAAGCTGTAGAGGAATGCTTTGCTGATGCCGAAGAAAAAGGCCATCCAGAACATGCAGATATTCTGATTTTCTCAAGTACAGAGCAAGAAATTCGAGAATTGCAGGAAACCTTACAAAAGTACGGGCCGAGACATACCGAAATTTTACCTTTGTATGCACGCTTAGCCGTTTCTGAGCAACAAAAGATTTTTAGCCCAAGTGGAAAGGGCCGCCGTATTATTATTGCGACGAACGTTGCAGAAACTGCACTGACTGTTCCTAATATTCGCTACGTGATTGATAGCGGCTTTGCACGTATATCTCGTTATAACTACCGTTCACGCGTGCAACGCTTACCGATTGAGGCAATTTCACAAGCTGCAGCAAATCAACGTAAAGGGCGTTGTGGTCGTGTTGCTCCAGGTGTGTGTATTCGTTTATATAGCGAAGAAGACTTTTTAAGTCGTCCTGAGTTTACCGAGCCTGAAATTAAGCGAACCAACTTGGCATCGGTTATTTTGCAAATGCAGAGCTTAGGTTTAGGTGAGCTGGAAAACTTTGATTTCATTGAGCCGCCAGATTTCCGTCTAGTCAATGATGGTCGTAAGTTGCTGATTGAGTTAGGTGCGCTGAACGAGAAGAAAAACGAACTGACCAAAGTCGGCCAAATGATGGCACGTATGCCGATTGATCCAAGACTCGCACGTATGATTGTGGGTGGGGCTCATTTTGGTGTACTCAAAGAAATTTTGGTGGTGGTCAGTGCACTTGCAGTTCAAGACCCGCGTGAACGTCCAGCAGATAAACAAATGCAAGCTGATCAAAAGCATGCATTATTCAAAGAGGCAGATTCAGATTTTCTGTTTTATTTAAAACTTTGGGATACTTTAAATCCTAAAGGTGAAGCAGGAATGTCGGAAAACAAGCGTCGTCAATTTGCTAAGCAGCATTTCTTAAGCTGGTTACGGTTACGTGAATGGAAACAGACACACCAGCAGCTGGTTGAGCTGGCCGAAGGTTTAAAACTTAGTTTTAATGAAAAGCCTGCAAATTATGAAAACTTGCACCGTGCGTTGCTGACTGGTTTATTGTCTTTTATTGCCAATAAAACTGATGAACGTAATACCTTTATGGCAGTGCGTCAGCAGAAGGCAAAAGTTTTTCCAGCCAGCACATTGCACAAAACCAATACTGCGTGGGTGATGGCTTTTGAGATGGTGGAAACCTCTCAAGTCTATTTACGTACATTAGCAAAAATTGATCCTGAATGGATTTTGCTTGCTGCACGCGACTTATTGAAATATCACTATTTCGAACCACATTGGTCTAAAAAAGCCGGTATTGTAAATGCTTATGCACAAATTTCATTGTTTGGTTTAATTATTGAACCGAAGCGTTTGGTTAATTTTGAAAAAGTTGATCAACCTGCTGCACATGAGATTTTCTTACGTGATGCATTAACCACGGGAAATCTGGGTACAGTTCCACCATTTTTAAAACACAACTTGCTTAAACTTGAAGAAGTAGAGCGAGTTGAAGATAAATTACGTCGCCGCGATTTGGTGGTCGATGAAGAAACGATTTATCAGTTCTATGCGTCGAAAATTCCTGAAGAAATTGCGAGTCGTCGTAGTTTTGAAGACTGGCGTGCAACTGTAGAAGCAAAGAATCCACGTTATTTATATGTAGAAGATGATGCGCTTTGGCTCAATGACCGTCCGACCACGCAGCAATTCCCTGATCATTTACATAATGGTCAGTTACGCTTGGCAACTACTTATCGTTTTGACCCAAGCCATGATGAAGATGGCGCAACGGTCCAAATTCCGGTACAGGCATTGCCTCAGGTAGATGAAAATATTTGGTCGTGGGGGATTCCAGGCTGGCGTTTAGATCTCATTGAAGCATTATTGAAAGCCTTACCAAAAGATAAACGTCGTAACCTTGTACCGATTCCAGATACGGCGCGTAAGCTCATGCAAGGTATTGATGCTGTACATTTGCGACAACATATCTTTAGCTATCTGGCATTTGCTTTACGTGGTGAGCAGATTACGGAAAAAGATTTTTCATTTGAACGCATAGATCCGTATTTGGTGCCTTTTATTAAGGTGATTGATGAAAAAGGTAAATTGATCGCCAAAGGCCGTGACTTGGCTGAGTTGAAGGCTTGTTGTCGCGTAGAAACGCATCGTCCGGTGAAACAGCAAAAAGGTGAATTTAAAACTTTCCCTGAAAACTTTACCTTTGAAGCTTCACAGAAGGTGACAGGTGTTGTTGTTAAACAATATCAAGCTTTAGTGCCAACTAAAAATTTTGCCGAACTTGAGGCGAAAGATGAGTCCGGCGTGGTTATACAAACATTTAACGATCAGGCAGAGGCGATTAAACAACATCGCGAAGGTATTATTCGTCTGGTCCATATGCAACTTGGCGATTTGGTTCGTCAGTTGAAAAAGCAGATCTCGAAACCGCTTGCGTTGGCTTATTCACCATTAGGCGATAAAGCTAAACTTGAGCAAATGCTGGTATACGCGACTTTACAAATGGCAATTACGACTTTGCCAATCAATGCTAATGAATTTAATCAACTGCTAGAACAGGTCAAAAAACAATTTTTGAGCTATGGGCAGCAAGCACTTGAGCAATTAAGTGATATTTATATTCAGTGGCAACAAATCCGTCGTCAACTTTTAGTACTTGATCCGGACGTATTTGGACGCAGTATCGATGATATTGAAGACCAGTTAGATTTAATGTCACTTGGCAATTTTGTCTATTGTCAGCCAGTTGATCTTTGGCAGGAATATCCACGTTATTTAAAAGCGCTGCTATTGCGTTTAGATCGATTGCCAAATAATCTACAGCGAGATCATGCTGCTATTGACGATGTCGATCCATGGATGGACAAGGTATTTAAGTTCAAAAATGATCCAAGAATCAAAGAATTGTATTTGATGCTGGAAGAATTACGGATTTCTTTATTTTCTCAGCCGATGAAAACCAAGATGCCTATTTCGCCAACTCGACTACAAAAGTTATGGGATCGTTTGGGAATCAGTTAAAATAGATCGGGGTCTGTTTATGTTGTTTTTAGCTGGCAACGCAATTTATAAATGAAAGATTAACAGACCCTATTCATTTTTTTAGGAGTTTTACATGGGCATTCGTATCACAGGTACTGGGCTATTTCACCCAACAGAAATCATTTCTAATGAAGAACTGGCCGACAGTTTAAATGCTTATGTGGAACAATATAACCAAGAGAATGCAGAGAAAATTGCAGCAGGCGAACTAGAAGAATTACGTGGTTCAAGTGCTGAATTTATTGAAAAAGCTTCTGGTATTAAGCGTCGTTACGTGATTGAGAAATCAGGTATTCTTGATCCAACACGTTTACGTCCGCGTTTGTCTGAACGTTCAAATGATGAACTTTCAATTCAAGCAGAGTGGGGCGTTATTGCTGCAAAACAGGCAATGGAAAATGCAGGTGTAACTGCTGAAGATATTGATGTTGTGATTTTGGCTTGTTCAAACATGCAGCGTGCTTATCCGGCTGTGGCAATTGAAATCCAGTCAGCACTTGGTATTCAAGGTTATGCTTACGACATGAACGTTGCGTGTTCAGCTGCTACTTTTGGTTTGAAACAAGCGGCAGATGCAATTCGTTCAGGTGCTCGCCGTGTTTTATTAGTGAATGTTGAGATTACATCTGGTCACCTAGACTACCGTAACCGTGATTGTCACTTCATTTTTGGTGATGTGGCGACCGCTTCTATTATTGAAGAAACCACTACTAAAACTGGTTTTGAAATTTTAGATATTCATTTATTTACTCAATTTTCAAATAACATTCGCAATAACTTTGGTTTCTTAAACCGTAGCGAAGATGCAGTGGTTGACGACAAGTTATTCCGTCAAGATGGCCGCAAAGTATTTAAAGATGTTTGTCCGTTGGTGGCAAAAATCATTAATGCGCAGTTGGAAAAAATGCAGTTAACTGCAAACGATATTAAGCGTTTCTGGTTACACCAAGCCAATGCCAACATGAATGAATTAATCTTGAAATATGTGGCTGGTAAAGATGCAGATCTAAGCCGTGCACCAATTATTCTAGATGAGTTTGCCAATACTTCTTCAGCAGGTGTAATTATTGCTTTACATCGTACAGGCCACGAAGTAGATGATGGTGAATATGGCGTGATTTCATCTTTCGGTGCTGGTTATTCAGTAGGTTCGATTGTTGTACAAAAGCATGTTGCTTAAGTTACTAGATTAATTAAAAACGCTCGTAAGAGCGTTTTTTTATGGCACAAAAATAATAAAGCGAGCCAAAATTAGCCCGCTTCATTTGAATCAAAAATGATTAAAACTTTTTAGTGTAGTTTACAAACAAGCGATCTTCACCAAAGTCATTGCCATGTTTTACGTTGTAATCAATTCGAATATATTGCAGGGCAAAGCCTTTTAAGAAAGGCTGTTGAAACGTATAGTTTAAAATCACATTCGACTCGGTTTCGTGGTTTTTCTCGCCATTTGCTGCTTTAAAGTCATGACCGTAAACATATTTCACCATTGCATTTAGGCCAGGCACATAGTCTTTAAAGTCGTAGCCGTACATCACATGATAAGACCTTTCGTCTTCTTTAAAGAAGCCAGTGGCATTCCAGTTAATGAAATAGGTTTCTGGTAAAAAACCATCTGGTAATGGGTACGCCGACTCACCAATAATTTGTTGGTAGCCCAAGCCAAAGGTATGGTTTTTTACTTTAAGTGTCTCTAATACCCCAATGTTTTGCGCATCGATATCAAAAGTATGGCCATCATCTTTTGCATTGAAGTATTTAAACTTAGAGGTGAGGGCAAAATTAGGTTGTTTCCAATTATGCTCAAGTCCTACATAGTGTTTATTGTAGAGGTCTTCTAAGTTACCAAAGTAATATTCACCCTTGAGTGACGGCGTAAATTGATAACGTAGGTCAATGTAGTTCAGGCCATCGGATTCTTTAGTAATCCCATTTGCCGTAAAGGAAAACTTTTTAAAGTCCTCTTCATTGCGTGGCGACACTTTTTCAACTCGTCCAATTTCGGCATAGAGCTGATCTGAAAGTTGCGACTTAAGATTGGTTCCCCAATAAGAGGCAAGTAATTGTCGGCTGGCATCCACAGCCGTTACAGGCAGGTCTAACCAGAGTTCACCCACACTCAACAGGGTTTTGTCATAGCCCAGTTTTAAGGTCGCGCCGTATTTTAAAAAGTCGGATGCCTGAGATTGCGTTTCTTTATTAAAAGGCAAAACTGTATCCGCAACATGTTTGTCTGAACTCAAGCGCACGGCGTATTGGACAGAAGCATCAGCCCCAATCGCGATTGGCTTATCTGCTATGACTAAGGGAGTGTCATGCATTTTCGACTTATAAAATAGCGATGCGGCTTGAGACCAACTGCCAGTATCTTTGAGTGCATCATTATCAAAATTACGGTTGATATAGGCATTCTTTAGCGTGAATTTCCATTCATCTTCACTTTGTTGGGTGGTGTCTGCTGCCCATAAACTTGAGCTAGTTAATAAACCGAATAATGTGGCTATTGCTAAATTACATGGTTTAAAACGGTGTAAAAATTCCATAATCCATTTCCAAAAAGATGCGCCAGTCCTCGGCGCATTTATGTTCACTGCTGGGTAAGCGTGTTTTGAGGGTTAAAAGTTGATGGCGTTTGTGCAGCAACAGAGGCTTTTAGATTGACCATAAATATTGCAAGTGCAGCAATCACACCCGGAATTGCAATCGCCAAGAAATTCATTTGGTGAGGAAGCTCAAATGAAAGCAAAGCACCTGTTAAAACTGGTCCGATAATCGCGCCTATACGGCCAATTCCCGATGCCCAGCCCATACCAGTTGAACGAAGTGCCGTCGGATAGAACTGCGCAACGAAAGTGTAGAGTAAGATTTGTGAGCCAATTGTGGCAGCGCCGGCAATCGCAATCAGGCTATACAAAATAAATTGTGGACTATTAATACCAAGCAGAATTAAAGCTGCTGATCCCACAATAAACATAATGGTAATGACAGGTTTTAAATGGAATCTGTCTGCTAAAGCACCACCACCAATTGCACCGACCATACCGCCAATATTGAGTGCAAAGAGGAACAACATGCTTGCACCTAATGAGTAGCCCGCTTGCAGCATGAGTTTAGGTAACCAGCTTCCTAAGGCATACACCATGAGTAAGCACATAAAGAAAGCAATCCAGAACATAAACGTGCTGAAGGTACGGCCTTGTTGGAAAAGTGCACGGACAGGTGCATCTGTTGTTGTACTTTCATTTAACACCAGTTGAGTATTGGCATTGACTTGAGTTTGAGGCGCAATTTTACTCACTATATTTTTTGCCTGTTCGCTATGATTAGATTTCACTAAAAAGGCGAGAGACTCTGGTAAAAATTTCCAAATGAGTGGGAGCAGTAACAAGGGAATACCAGCAATTAAAAACATGATTTGCCAGCCCATATCTTTCACCAGCCATGCGCCGAGTAGAGCAGATGTCATGCCGCCAATTGCATAGCCACTAAACATAATTGCGACCAATGTACTGCGGATTTTTTTCGGTGCATATTCGGTCATAAGTGCCACAACGTTTGGCATGACACCGCCAATCCCAAGACCTGCAATAAAGCGCAAAATGGCAAACTCAGTTGGTCCTTTGGCAAAGGCACCTATAAAGGTAAATCCGCTAAATAAGGTGACACAAATCAGGATGGTTTTTTTACGTCCAAGTTTGTCTGAAAGTGTGCCGAAAATCATGGCACCAAACATCATGCCGAATAGTGCAGCACTGGCGAGCAGGCCTGCTTCAACAGCAGTTAACGACCATTGCTGCATTAACAGAGGAAGAGCAACCCCATAAATAACTAAATCATATCCATCAAAAATAATAATAAGTAAGCACCAGATTAAAACTTTCCAATGAAAAGATGTAAAACGGGCTTTATCAATTAACTCATTAATATTAACCTTGTTTGTGTCCATTTTCTTCACCTCCAATTTGTGGAACATCGCGTTATTTTTTAATAAACTATTTTGTTATTGGAATAGAGTCAAAAACCTAATTGATATATCTTTATGTCTTTAAGGTATTGTCTTTTTACTTGGTTAAGATATTGAAAATTATAATTTATTTTAATAATTTTGGTTGTTGCTTTTGTTGTGTTTAAAATAGGGTTGAATATTGTATTGTGAGAATTTTAAGGATTTTATAGATATCTTTTTATAGATTTTATTGCTGAGAATCATAGCTAGAAATATAGCTAAATTTATATTAGGAATTAAAGTGAAAATAAATAAAAAATATTAAAGTCAATTATTTTAAAAACTCATCTTAAAAATGAAATTTAATTTATATTAAATAAAAATTGCCAAATCAGGGATAGCGAATTATTTGTATCCTGATTTGGCGTTTGAAGCTTTATTTTAGTGGTGGGCACTTAGATAAAAATTTAATTTGTGGCTGGAGTTGAGCGTGGGGTAAGAATGAAATGGGCGATTACACCAATACAAATACCCCAGAAAACTGAGCTTAATCCAAGAAAATGCATACCTGATGCGCTAGCTAAAAAGGTAATAAGTGCAGCATCACGTTGACCATCATTTTTCATGGCAACAGAAATATTGGTAGCAATTGCACCAAGCAAAGCTAAACCTGCCAGTGCTGCCACCAACTCTTTAGGAAGTAAGCTAAATAGCATGACAATACTGCCAGCAAATAAGCCTCCTAAAATATAAAAAATTCCGTTGGCAATCCCTGCAATATATCGTTTTTCTTTAAGTTCATGTGCATCTTTACCCATACATAAAGCCGCGGTAATCGAGGCAAGTACAATGGTAATACCACCGACACAGGCAACGGCTAACGAGGCAATACTGGTGGCCGTAATAATAGGTTTGGCTGGCGTGTCATAACCGCTAAGTTTCATAATCGCCATACCCGGTAAAAATTGGCCAGTTAGACTGACTAAAATAAGAGGAACGGCGAGGTTGAGTGTTGAGTTCCAAGTCCATTCCGGGCTAATCCACTGGGGGATTGCTAAATTAAAACTCACATCAACCGGATTCATTTTGCCTAAAATGAGGCTTAATAAAACTCCGGCAGCTAACACCCAAATCATGGTGTAGCGAGGCATTAAACGTTTGGCAACTAAAAAGACAATGAGCATACTAAAGACAATCAAAGGCATGCTATCAGATGCGGTAAATAGGCTAATACCAAACTGAAAAAGAATACCTGCCATCATGCCCGCAGCAACATCTTGTGGAATCCACTTCAGTAATTTGTCGAAATAACCTGTAATGCCAATTAAGAAAATAACGATGGCAGAAGTAATATAGGCGGCTACTGCTTCATTCAATGAGATGTTTGGAAATAGGGTAACTAACAGGGCAGTACCCGGTGCAGACCACGCGGTAATCACAGGAGTCTTATATTTAATCGAAAGATAAATACCTGAAACGGCAGCGCCAATTGAAATTCCCCAAATCCATGACACCATCATATCTGTGGACACATGGGCACGCTGAGCAGCTTGGAAAAAAATAATCAGTGGGCCTGAGTAAGAAATTAAAACTGCAAGAAAGCCCGCAACTGTTGCTGATATGGACCAGTCATTTTTTAATGTCTTGAACAGGGTTGCCATGTCTGATTGCCTCCATGCAAATCATGTTATTTATCCAAATATATAAAAAGATCAGGGTTAACCCTGATCTCCACCTCCGACCGGAATGACCGATCCCGTCATATACGATGCTTCGTCTGATGCAAGAAATAAAATTGCATTGACTTGTTCTTGAATTGTGCCATAACGACCCATAAATGTTCGATCTTTTGTTTGATCAACTACTTGTTGCATCCAGTCTTTTTCATTTTGACTTAACGGGTTGGCATTGCGTGGTACTTTGCGAGGTGGCGCTTCGGTTCCACCAGTCGCAACAGCATTAACTCGAATCCCGTCTTTAGCATGTTCAAAAGCAAGAGACGCTGTTAGGGCATTTACCCCACCTTTAGATGCGGAGTAGGGAATACGATTAATACCACGGGTGGCAATTGAAGAAACATTTACAATCACACCCGCTTGTTGCTTAATCATGGCAGGCAACACAGCGCGGCAGCACCATAACGTTGGAAACAATGAACGATTTACTTCCTTAATGATCTCTTCTTCGGAAAACTCTTCAAAAGGTTTCATCCAGATCGCGCCACCTACGTTATTAATCAGGATATCTACCCGACCATAATGTTCGATGGCTTTTGCAACAACCGCTTGTGCACCTGCATAGGTTTCTAGGTCAGCATTAACCGTGACAGCATCACCACCTGTACGCTGAATTTCTGTGAGTACCTCTTCAACATATTTAGAGCGGTCAGCCATGACGACTTGTCCACCTTCATCCGCGACTTGCAATGCCACGCCGCGGCCAATACCTTGGGCACTACCCGTAACAATCACAACTTTATCGGTAAATCTTTGACGGTTTGACATAGATAATTTCTCCACCTGTTAATTCGCAGAGAATTTTTCAAACAAGAAATTAGCAGGTTTGATATTTTCAGTTTCTAACCAGCCACGTACAGCTTCTACCATCGGTACTGGGCCACATAGATAAACATCGACGTCACCGCCATTTAACCATTCACATTCAATATGACCAGTCACATAGCCTTTGCGTTCATGGTTGCTCTCAGGGCTTGCAACTACAGTTCGATATTCAAACCATGGGAATTTCGCCTGCAACTCATTGAGTTTTTCTAAAGCAACCAAATCAAAGTCATTCGTGACACCAAAGACTAAGCGAACTGGCTGTTCTGATCCTTTTTCTTCAAGCACTTGTAACATCGACATAAATGGGGCAATGCCAGTACCGCCTGCCAGCATAAGCACTGGACGTACTACATTACGTAAGTAGAAGCTACCGAATGGACCGGTAAAAGTCATTTTGTCGCCAGTTTTTGCATTCTTACTTAAGAATTCACTCATTTTGCCATTTGGTACGTTACGTACCACAAAGCCCGTTAAACGATTACCCGGTTTTGAGCTAAATGAATATGAACGTGTTTCGCCAGTTTCTGGAATTGCAACATTCACATACTGACCTGCAAGGAAATGAATATCCGGTTGGCCATCATCAAGTTGAATATCAAATGTGATGGTTGAGTCTGATAAGTTTTCAACGCGGGCTAAAGTACCTTGGAAGCTATGAATTTCTGTTTTGCAAACATCTGAAGATGCTTGAATCTGAAATACGGCGTCTGAAGTTGGTCGACATTGGCAAGCAAGAATATAGCCTTGCTCAGCTTCTTCTGGTGTTAATGCATCTTCAATATAGCTTTCTTCTGGCATGTCATAATGACCTGACTCGCAAAATGCGCGGCAAGTTCCACATGCACCATCACGGCAATCCAAAGGAATATTAATTTTTTGGCGATAGGCTGCGTCAGATAGGGTTTCGCCTTGAGCTACGTTAATAAAACGTGTAACACCATCTTCAAATTGAAGTGCAACATTGTGGTTTGACATGGCATGTATCCTACAAAATATTTGAAACTTTTACCCTCAGCCAACAGTCCGTTTAGCTGAGGGGGTATGTCTTAGAGGTGATAAATATCAATGACTTGATTGATGTAGTCATTTTTCAAAACGACATACTTGCTCAAGATTTTTGGTTGATCACCTGAAAAATCGATCACATAACGTGACATACCGAAATAGCTGTAATTTGTCTTGTAACGGAAACTCAAGGTATTCCAGTTAAAGCGAACAGTAACTTTATCTCCATCGCGATCGAGAACTTCAACGTTGGCAATATTGTGGCTTGTGCGTGTGTCTGGCATGGTTGCAGATGAGCGTTCGGTTTTAATACGGAACACTCGATCTTCTAAACCTTGACGGTCTGGATAATAAATAAGTGAAATTTCAGATTGCGGATCTTCAGTTAATCTATCGTCGTCATCCCAAGCTGGCATCCAGAAAGAAGCTTCTGGCGCATAGCATTCAAGCCAGTCATCCCATTGTTCATCATCTAAAAAGCGAGCTTCACGATAAAGAAACTGAGCAATATTTTCTAAAGTTGCTTTGTCTTGAGTACTCATGCTGTTTCTCCCTGATCAGCAATTTCTTTCTCTGATGCAATCGCGTGTTTCATGGTCTTTAACCAATATTGATGCTGGGCCAGATACAGGCCTTCATCTTCAGTTTTGATACCACTTAACATTGGTTTTAAACCAATCTCGTTTGCTGCATCGTCCGGTCCATAAATCCAGTGTTTTGAACCACGGCACATGTCATTCCATTCAAGGGCAATACCTGCGTAGCCTGCCTGACAAGCGCGGAACTCTTCTAAATCGTCTGGTGTTGCCATGCCTGAAGCATTAAAGAAATCCTCATATTGACGGATACGGCGTGCACGAGCTTCAGGTGCTTCACCTTTAGGCGCGATACAGTAAATGGTGACTTCGGTTCGATTGACCGAAAGTGGACGAAGTACACGAATTTGTGAACCGAATTGATCCATCAAATAAACGTTTGGGTACAGACAAAGATTACGTGAACGCTCAATCATCCATTTCGACATCGCTTCACCGTATTTTTCGGTGTATTCGTCTGCTTTTGGGAAGTTAGGACGGTCTTCTGGGTTTGCCCATTGTGTCCACAGCAACATGTGACCATTTTCGAAGCCATACGAGCCACCGCCTTGTTTACCCCAAGAACCTGCACTCATGGCACGAATGTTATCGGCAGCTTGAGTTTCTTTACGGTGCTGAGTCGTTGCTGCGTAATTCCAGTGAACAGCAGAAACGTGATAACCATCGGCACCATTTTCAGCAGTGAGTTTCCAGTTGCCTTCGTAGGTATAGGTAGATGAACCACGTAAAACTTCTAAACCATGTTCAGACTGGTCAACAATCATATCGATGATTTTGGTGGTTTCACCCAAAAATTCTTCAAGCGAAGGAACATCGGAATTTAAGCTACCAAATAAGAAGCCTTTGTAGCTCTCAAAACGAGCTACCTTTTTAAGGTCGTGTGAGCCGTCTTGGTTAAAGCAGTCAGAGTAACCTGCGTCAGTTGGGTCTTTTACTTTGAGCAATTTACCTGAGTTATTAAAAGTCCAGCCGTGGAAAGGGCAAGTATACGTTGCTTTGTTACCACGCTTGTAACGGCAAAGTTGTGCTCCGCGGTGTGAACATGCATTGATCATGGCATTAAGTTCACCGTTACGGTTACGGGCAATGATAATCGGCTGACGACCAATATAAGTCGTGTAGTAGTCATTATTATTTGGAATTTGGCTTTCGTGTGCCAAGTAAACCCAGTTACCTTCGAAGATGTATTTCATTTCGAGGTCAAATAAGGCTTCATCAGTAAAAACTGAGCGGTGAAGTTTAAATTCACCTGTATCGATATTGTCTACAAGTAATTCATCAATACGGTCAAGATGGCTGGTATTGATTACAGGAATACGTGGCATGTCCGTTCTCCGACTTTCCAAAGGGTGGAAGTCATCAAGACCTTCGCTACGATTTAAAAGGTCTTGATATCCTAATATGTCAATGAAGCGTATAAACGCGTCGGGTGTTTAACCGCGAATGGATAAAGATAGATCGAATGTTGGCCAGTATGATTTCAATCGGTGCTATACAAGTGATCTATAACTTCATCGGGTTATTGCTTGTATATACCTTAAAAGAATGGTTAAACTGTGTCTAAGACTGAATTTGCATTTTAATATATCTTAAAGGTATGGAAACCTGATGGAACTAAGACATTTACGGTATTTTGTGGCTGTTGTAGAAGAACAGAGCTTCACCAAGGCAGCCGAAAAATTATTTATTGCTCAACCGCCTTTGAGTCGGCAAATCCAAAATTTGGAAAGTGAGCTTGGAATTCAACTCTTTGAGCGAGGAAGCCGCCCTTTACAGACCACACCAGCAGGGCATTTCTTTTATCAGCACGCTGTTAAACTTTTGTCGAATGCTGAAGAAATAAAAAGTATGACCAAGCGTATTGGTCTCATCGAAAGAAGCATGACCATTGGTTTTGTCGGGTCTTTACTCTATGGTTTGTTGCCTCGAATCATTTATTTATTTCGTCAGCAGCAGCCGCATCTAAATATTCAGCTCATGGAATTAAGTACAACCGAACAGTTACAGGCATTAAAAGAAGGTCGTATTGATGTCGGGTTTGGGCGTTTAAGAATTAGTGATCCTGCCGTGAGACGAATTCTTTTACGTAAAGAGCGTTTGGTCGTTGCCGCGCATACCAGTCATCCAATTGCACAGCGCACAGAAGGGGTATATCTGGCCGATTTGATTGATGAAAAGATGTTTATGTATCCCACTTCACCGAAACCCAATTTTTCGACCCAGCTTTTAAATATTTTTGCCGAACATAGTTTGGTTCCCAAAAATATGCATGAGATACGGGAAATTCAATTGGCTTTGGGCTTAGTCGCAGCGGGGGAAGGGATCTGCATTATTCCAGCAAGTGCTGATACCATTCGATTTCCACACTTAAACTATATTCCGATTTTAGATAACGGCGCGGTCAGCCCAATTTTTATTACTGCACGGGCAATGGACCGAAGTGAAGACTTACAATCATTGTTCGATTGTATTTATCAGGTTTATGACTTGGAAGGGATACCTTATCAGCGAACTGTTTTTACACTTGACCAGAACCCGATAGATGATTCAAATGGTATCGACTCTTAAATAAGGGAGGTGCATAGCCTCAAAGGTTGAAGCTATGCGTTGATGTGTTTTAGAAAGCCCAAATTAATTTTAGCCAGCTGGTATGGCCTTCGGGGCGATATTCGACTTCGGTTTCTTTTAGAAATTTGGCTTCAATAGACCAATTCTTATCGGCATATTGAATGCCTGGCCCAATTGCAAAAGCCTGTCCTTTAAACCCAATGTCACTTCCGTTTACTTTGTCATCTGTGGTTTGTTTAAAGGCATAGCCTTCAACTGCAACTTTGAGTTTTGGGTTAATGCGATAACCCAAGCTATAGTCACCCGCAATGTATTGTCCAGACTGGTAGTCGGTCGCGTCATTACGCGTATTCCAGCTATAAGACAATTTAGTAGATAGATCTAAACCTGCCGCGTTGGCATAACTATAGGCAATAATTGGTCGAATGGTGTGATAGTTTTTCCCGAGATTGGCTTCAACTGGATGTGTCGCACTTGGAGTGTCATATTCACCTGTCCCGAGCACAGTTTCTAGGGCTGCAATCCAGTGATGATTTCCTTGATGCCAGCCGAGCATGCCACCCAAAATCAAGTCTCCGAGACCTTGGTTTGAGTCAGCCATTCCATTTATTTTAAGCCTTTGATAAACCAATGGTTGGGCTGCATAAAAACCGAGTTGTCCATCCATAATTTTTTGATCGGTCATCCAGACCAACCGCGGAACTAAGGCGTTGACATCAACATGGAACTGATCGGGACCATTTTGAAACTCTGATGCGTGATAATTTTGATAATAACCGAGTAGATAAACCCCAGCAGGCGGTAGGGCACCCGCCATCATACCTTCGGCACCTAAGGCAAAAGAGTCTGAGCCGTTTTCTGTCGCAAATGCAGAAGGAAGGTAAAGGGCGCTGATTACACCACATATGATTGCAGCAATTTTGTTATTCATAGAATGTCCTATTCTGTGTTGTTTGGCTTGTCACTAAAAAAACGTTATTCCTTAACGGTCTTTAAAAATTTGAGTCTATTTAACCTGTAAATTTTGAATACAGAACTCTTGTGAGCTTTGTATTGGTTTTCTAAATTGCAAATACAAAGCTCATTTGAAAAAGTGGATTGTTGAATAATTTATTTTTAAATATGTTTGAATAAAGCAGAACGCGATTGTCCAGCAGCACCATCGGCTGCACTTAAGAAGCGTTCAGTGTGAATGTCTCGTTCGAATAAGCGACTTTGCATGAGTATTGAAATTGCCGAGTCGATCATGATGGGTGGGCCGCACAAATACGCTTTGTGTCCACCACATCGATTTTCAAAATAATCTGCAACGGCCTCGTGCACAAATCCGGTAAATCCAGTCCATTGGTCTTCTGCTTTTGGTGCATTGAGAGCAGGGATATAGCGGAAGTTCGGATAGTCTTTTACGAGCTGTTCAAACAATTCTCGGTTGTATAGTTCTGCCAAGTCTCGTGCTCCTTGGAAGAGGTAAATCGTGCGACTATCTCCGGACTCAAGTAAATCTAAAATCATCGATTGTGGACTTGAAAGACCTGAGCCACCTGCAATGAAAATGGCATTTTGATCATCTGATTTGCGTACAAAAAATTGACCATAAGGGCCTGAAATATCAAGTTGATCACCTGTGGCAAGCTGTTCATGTACATAAGTCGTCGCTGCACCGCCTTCAACTTTACGAATATGCAGCTCAACGATGCCGACTTCACTTGGTGAATTGGCAATTGAAAATGCACGAGTTCCTTCAATGTTTGGAAATTGGACATTGATATATTGGCCAGCTTGGAACTCAATTGGGCGATCTAGTTGTAGTCGGATTCCTTTAATGGTTGGCGACAGGTCTTTTATTTCAATGACAGTTGCTTGATAGTCTTGAACCAAATGACCTAAGAAATCTGGGTCTTCATCGACATCGGCCTCAATAACCATGTCAGACTGTGGTTTGCAGCAGCAGGCAAGCACCTTATTTTCATCGCGTTCAATATCCATGAGCGCAAATGGTGAAGCTTCACCAACATCGTAAAAACCGTCGGTGACTTGAACCTTGCATGTCCCGCAAGTACCGTGACCACAAGCAAAGGGTAACCAAACGCCTTGACGTAAAGCGGCGTCTAAAATGGTCTGGTCTTCTTCTACTTCAATCGTTGTTCCGATCGGTTCAATGGTGACTTGATAACTCATGACACACCTCCGAATTAAACGTAGCTGTCGTTATAGCCATTTAACTCTGGCGTAACGAAACGAAGTAATGACTTATGCCCAAAACCAAGCTCTACCAAAGTTTTTGTACTCTCAGGACTAATTGTTTGACTATCTAAGGTGTATTGCACTTTTGACCAATCAATTTTGGAAAAATCTGGATGTTGGGCAAAACCACCTGTAATTTGTTGCTCAATCAACTGTCCAAAAGTTTGTTGAGGCGAGGCAAGCATGGCATGTGCCGAGCAAAAAAGGGTGTGATGATCCCAACCCACGTAAAGTAAGAATTGATCGCCATAATTTTTTTGCAGATCAAGCGGTTCAAATTGATAGTTGTTGTGTATCGCGCGAACAGTCATGTTCAATCTCCTTATTTCCTATCAGGCAGCTTGATGACTGCCTGAACAATTCCTTGTGCTTAAGCTGCGTTGCCTTTCCATTTTTTCCAGCGCTGTTGGTCTGGAGAACCTTCAATATCCAGATTGTCGGCACCGACATTCATGCGGTAATAATCGCGGAGCATGGTTTCGAGGTCACCGCCACCACAGTTACCTTGCAAAATTTGATTTACAGGTAGCCATGCTTGTATATATTTCTCAGGCTCGCGTTCGAAAATGTCATGACAACCATCTGAACAGGTGTGGTAGCGTTCGCCTTGGTAGATGCTATGGCGATAACTAAACTGAGTCGGATCATCGCCCATTTCGGTAAAGGTCATTGGAATCTGACAAACCTGACAAAGCTGTGGTAAACCTGCGCTATAGAAGCGTTTACCTTCAGCTTCCATTTTGCGAGCCAACTCCCATTTTGGACGGTAGTATTTATCGAAAGTGTCTGGATATTTAGCAGATAACCAATCCATTTCTTCGTCGGTTGGAATCCAAGTATGGAAACCGGCAGCATGACCAAAGTTATAGAAAATCCACCATGCTTGATGTGAGACATGCTCTTTTTCTTTCACAATCACATCGCTATATTTCGGCATACGAATGCCATAACGGCTTAAATCTTTAAATAACGCACCGCCTGCCTGTTCAAAATAAACTTCCCAAGCTTCTTTCCACGACATCACTTTATTTGGCAGCATGTAATCCATCATCATGCCCACAATTGAAAGCAAACGCGTCCCACGCCAGAACCATTTATCAATCCATTCCTGCACAATCGGTACGTTATCTTCATGCTGTTCGAGCAAGAATTTTACGATTTCAAGACCAAGCGTCATATGACGAGCTTCATCTGACTGCGCACTAAAACCAAAGGTCACGGTTGCCATATCGCCGTTATAAGCTGCACCCGACATAAACGGCACAAATAGCAAATTGGTAAGTACATATTCAAAAGCAAAACTAATCGCTAATAAAAATTCGAAAGGTCCGGCAGAACGGGCATCTTCAAAAAATGATTTAGGCACAGACAAATACCAAACGCGGTCATGCATATGTGCCCAGTCCTGAAAACCATCAAAGAACTTGTTGTAATGGCTCATGGCATGAATTTGAGTCTGTACATGACGCAGCTCATCAATTGACTGCATCTGAGAAGCAATACGTGCTCCAATACCACTAAACTGGCGACCTACATGGGCATAGCCTTGATAGGCCTGATATTCAAGTGGGGTCACCGCTGTTAAAAAGAGTTTGATCGCATTTAAGTAACGTTCATTGCTGACATTCATCTGACCATTATTTTGAGCAAAGGCATCAAAAATGGCATAAAGTTTTTTCTCTTTTTCTGCCTGATATTTCCAGTAAGCATCCATGGTTAAACGGAATGGATCTTCCCATTTAGACCAGTCTGTAATTTTGATACCTTCAAATTCTTCATAAGGAAAGGCGTCTTTACGGTCAGCATAGGAAAAGTCCCAGTCCAGATCACGCGTTAATGCACGATAACGATCTTTCGCATTTAACTTTTTGCTGGTTTCTTTCGTTTGATTTGTCATGATTGATCATCCTTAAATCTTTGTTAAACAACATCTATGTTGTGATTAATTCCAGTGAAGCCGGAAAGTATTGTCATCTTCTTCGACGTTGCCACCCAGCGTAATCATGTTGAGTTGTAACGATTGGATGTCCCAATCTTGGCCTAGTTTTTCAGAAACGGTTTCGGCTTTAATGACCAAATCAGTTTCACTTTCAATTCGGATCATGGCGGGTAAATATTGAATTGAAGCTTCTGGGTTATCTTCTTCAATCGCTTCGATGATGTAGCGTGAAGTATCGTTGTCTTGTAATGCGAGATAGACTTTAGTCATGTTGCTGCTCCTTAAGCATTTGCCAGTTCAGGTTGTAGGCCGAGTTTTTTTGCGCGTTCAATAACGGCATGTTCTGCTTGATTGACTGCATCTGCTGATAAGGCTGCTGTTGCCCACGTTGTAAAAGCTGCTTTTACTTGAGTTAAAGACTGAGTGAACCATTCATTTAATAGCTGTTTGTTGTGATCGGATTCTGCTGCCGCAGTTTTAATGACGGTGTCTGACCACTTACGTAAATCACCTAAAGTATCTTTCATAAACTCGGTCAACATGGCTAAGTCACGAGCATTTTGAGTGACTAACCACTGATCAAACTGTTGATAAACAAGCTCTGTCACAAAGCCGTCAATCACAAGGTTCTGTAATAAGAAAAGTTTGAAGTAATCTTGCTCGGTGAGACTTTCTTCACACAGACGGCGTAAGCCTTGCCATGCAGGATGTTGCATCCAAGCCAGTTTTGCCTGTTGTAATGAATTGCCGCTATTACCATCTAAAGCTAGACCAATGCGTGAGATGTACTGCGCTATCCCTAAATGATCCATTGCCGCATAAATACAAGCTTGGGTAAGTACCGTGCCATATCCATAGGCACTGCCAGACATCATGTGTAAGTTTGCAGTTTGTTCAACGTGGCGAAATGGCAATAAGCACTCAATGACCTTAGCTTTGACTTCATCAGACAGATGTTCTGCAAGCTGACGTTTTTCAAAAAAAGCAAAATTACTTTCTGCAGTGTCTTGTAAACGTGCACGGTGCTGAACATAAGTTCCATAATAGAATTGACGTGGATCTTTAAATGCATACCAGTCTTGCATTTGCAGGGCAGTATGGGTTTTGTCATTTAAAGTCTTTTCAGGTTTCCACAAAGGACGATAGTGAAAGTTAGTTTCTGCCTGTACATCGAAACTTACTTCTTGATATCGAGTTGCTGGCTTACTGCCAAATCGTCTTTCGATATAGGCATAGTTCTGGCGGATGGGTTCGACATTTGAAGTTTTGATTTCTAAAGTCATGGCTTTATCTCCTTATATTTTTACATCAGATCATCTTGATCGTTGCTATTACGTTGCGTGCCGACTAAGGTTGCTTCAGTCCCATAGCGCCATTTTTCTTCCTGAGCATCATTAAAAGCTTGTTGCTCTTGGGTCATTTCAACTACTTGATTGGTCTTACAAAAATCATTAAATGCATGTTTAGGCAAAACCAGTTCTACAAATAGACTTGGGTCGTGAATGGCAAAATCGAATTCGATAAACTCTGCGTTTAAGTCACCAGTGACCCGAATATATTTGGTTAATGCTTCGACTTGAGGTTGCGTCATGCTGTACTCCATCAAGACATGGTCTTGAAATTGATGAATGCTCCTTGCTCTCGCTATAAGCTTTACAAAAGCTATGCCAACTTTATTTTTATAATTAAAAACAATTGGTTAGTATTTTTATTAAAAGTGCAGCATTTTTAAAATTCACCATTTCATGAATTTTTTTGAATGGTGAAATAGAGATATTCATGATTTGATGAAGAGGGCCGTAAAAATTTATTTTTAGAATGTTTGAGGCTTTAAATGGAGAGATTTAGAAATACTTTTTTAGTATGAAGTTATGTCTTTAAGGTACTAGGACATTTATCAGGTTCTTCGATAAGATGAGATAACACCTAAATGTGTTTAATGGATTAAAACAGATCACTCATGGCTCGAGTAAAATACGATACAACGGGACGATACGCAGATCATCCGCAAGAAATTCATGATTTGCTGTCTAAACTGCACTTTGATACTGCCCACGGCCAAATCTGGTTTGATGAATATCGAATGCTGCTTTTACACACCAGCATTATGGGATATTTGCGTAAAGACTTAGCGCACATGATTGGGCTTGAGCGGACCAAGCGTTTCTTTATTCGTTTAGGGTATCAAGCTGGGTTAAAAGATGCAGAAGTTACAACAAAAATGCGTCCCGATTTAAATGAACACGATGCTTTTATGGCGGGTCCACAAATGCACGCCATTCGTGGAATGGTACAAGTACAGGCCAATCAGCTCAATTTAAGCCACGATAAAAAACAATTTTATGCCGATTTAAACTGGCTTAACTCTTTTGAAGCTGATGTGCATTTAGAGCATTTTGGTCCGAGTGATGTACCTTCATGTTGGATGTTACTTGGCTATGCATGCGGATATAGCAGTTTTGCGACGGGCATGACCATTATTTATCAAGAAATAGAGTGTAAGGCTTGTGGCGATGAGCATTGCCGTATTATCGGTAAGCCTTTAGAAGAGTGGGAAAATGCAGATGAGCTGATTCAGTTCATGTCACCCGAACCTATGGAAAAAGAACTGATTGCGTTGCAGTCTGAACTTTTTGAGCTTAAAAAATCAATTTATAGCGATAGTGAAGCCGATTACCAATTATTTAGTTCTGTGGGTAAGTCAGCATCTTATAAACAGGTCTGTGCATTATTAACAAAGGCGGCAGGTTCGAAAGTTTCTATTTTGCTACAAGGCGAAACAGGCGTTGGTAAAGAAGCTTTTGCACGAGGTGTCCATGAAAATAGCCAAAGGAAAGACCAACCTTTTGTTGCGGTAAACTGTGCAGCGATTCCACCAGAGTTAATTGAGTCTGAATTATTCGGGGTAGAAAAGGGTGCTTATACAGGAGCGCATCAATCTCGCTTGGGTAAGTTTGAACGAGCCAACGGTGGTACGATTTTTTTAGATGAAGTGATTGAGCTTTCTCCTCGTGCACAAGCAGCACTATTACGCATTTTGCAGGAAGGTGAATTTGAGCGAGTAGGAGATTCACAGACACGTATTTTAGATGTCCGTGTAATTACAGCAACCAATGAAGATCTTGAGCAGGCTGTAAAAACAGGGCGATTTCGGGCAGATTTATATTATCGCTTAAATATTTTCCCAGTGCAGATTCCGCCTTTGCGAGAGCGCCGTGAAGACATTCCTTTATTGGTTGAACACTTTCTTCATCGCTTTGAAAAAATGTACGGCAAAACCATTCAGGGTGTAAGTGAAAAGACCAAAGTTTTTATGCAGCAATATGAATGGCCAGGCAATATTCGCGAGTTGGAAAATTTATTAGAAAGGGCGGTTTTATTAACGGACGATCAGCAACTGATAAAGTTAAATGCCATTTTCCCACAGATTAAGCATGACCCAGAGCAGGCTGTAGCTGTTAAAACTGACTTTGAGCAATTATTACAGGCAGAGTTTAATTTAGAAGAACACGAAAAGCAGTTAATTTTAACAGCCTTAAAAAAAGCCAATCATAATGTGTCTGAAGCGGCACGTTTATTAGGGCTAACTCGGGCAGCACTGGATTATCGAATTAAAAAATTTCAGCTTTGAGTCAATATCAATAAGCTCAAAAATAAAGGCCTAACTTTAAACGTTAGGCCTTATCGACTATTGCACTTTCGCTGGGAAACCATCTTCTTCAAGTGCTTCGGTAATTTTATCGATACTTTCACTGCTTTCAACAGTCACAATTTTGCTCGCTAAGTCTACATCTACTTTTGCATTTGGATCGATGTCCTGAATCGTTGCTGTCACACCACGTGCGCAGCCACTACAAGTCATATTTTCAATAAGTAGTTTCATATTCATACTCCATCAAGAATGAGATGTTTGTTTGGATAACATTGAGTCTAAACCTTGTCATGATTGTAAGGTCAAGACCAAATTTTTAAAAAAATATGCTTGACCTTCCCATGATGGGAATCTGTATGCTCAATACAGAATATTAAATTTTGCAGATTTGCAGAGGTGTTTGATGGACTCAAAAACCACAAAATTGCCAGCATATAGTGAAACACTTCCAATCGAAGGCATGACTTGTGCCTCCTGTGTAGGACGTGTCGAAAAAGCACTTAAGAAAGTTGAAAATATAGAAATTGCTAACGTTAATTTGGCAACAGAGAAAGCTGTTGTTTATTCCAATCAACCGATTCAGCGCGAAGCACTGGTTAAAGCAGTTGAACGAGCAGGTTATGATGTTCCAAAAGCTGCGCCAGTGGAGTTGTCTATTGAGGGCATGACCTGTGCATCTTGTGTTGCACGTGTTGAAAAAGCCCTCAAAAAAGTAGACGGCGTTCAAGAGGCAACCGTCAACTTGGCAACAGAGCAGGCTTGGGTACAGGCAGATAATTCAGTCAATGTTGAAGACTTAATTCGTGCTGTTAAAAAAGCAGGTTATGACGCGAAAGCATCTGAAAAAAATCAAGATGAGCAACTCGATAAAAAAGCTTCAGAGTTAGATCAGCTTAAAAAAGATCTGATCATTTCGATTGTGTTAGCCTTACCTGTGTTTATTTTGGAAATGGGTTCACATCTCATTCCAGCTTTTCACATGTGGGTCATGCACACCATTGGTCAATACAATAGCTGGCTTTTACAGTTTGTTTTGACCACATTAGTACTCGTTTTTCCTGGTCGCCGTTTTTACCAAAAAGGGATTCCAGCCTTATGGCGTTTGGCGCCAGATATGAACTCGCTGGTCGCTGTTGGAACTTTAGCTGCCTACAGTTTCTCAGTCGTGGCAACCTTTATGCCGCAGGTTTTACCACAAGGCACGGTCAATGTTTACTTTGAAGCGGCTGCTGTAATTGTCAGTTTAATTTTACTCGGACGTTATTTTGAAGCCAAAGCTAAAGGGCGTACTTCACAAGCGATTCAACATTTAGTGGGAATGCAACCCAAAACAGCTCGTATTCAGCGTAATGGGCAAATAGTGGAAGTTGCTGTTGCTGAAGTGGTCAGTGGGACTATTGTAGAAATTCGTCCGGGTGAGCGTGTGCCAGTCGATGGTGAGGTGGTTGAAGGGCACAGCTATATTGATGAATCTATGATTACGGGTGAGCCTGTTCCTGTTGAAAAAATAATAGGGCAACAAGTAGTTGGGGGTACATTTAATCAAAACGGTACTCTAAACATTCGGGCAACCGCTGTTGGTTCTTCGTCTGTACTTTCACAAATTATTCGCATGGTTGAGCAAGCCCAAGGTTCTAAACTTCCGATTCAGGGCTTAGTCGATAAAGTCACTATGTGGTTTGTACCGGCTGTCATGCTAATTGCTGCAATTACTTTCTTGGTTTGGTTTATTTTTGGGCCAGAGCCTGCGCTAACTTTTGGCTTGGTGAATGCTGTTGCGGTACTGATTATTGCTTGTCCTTGTGCGATGGGGCTTGCAACACCAACTTCTATTATGGTCGGTACTGGACGTGGTGCTGAGCTAGGTGTCTTGTTCCGTAAAGGTGAAGCTTTGCAGCTTTTACAAGAAGCGCAAGTCGTTGCCGTTGATAAAACGGGTACACTCACCGAAGGTAAACCGACACTGACAGACTTTAATGTGCAATCTGGCTTTGAACGTAACCAAGTGCTGACTTTAGTTGCCTCAGTCGAAGCCAAGTCTGAACATCCAATTGCTTTAGCTATTGTGCAAGCAGCAGAAAGTGAAGGCATAAACTTATTACCAGTAACAGCATTTAACTCGATTACAGGTTCAGGTATTGAAGCGGAAGTTTCAGGTCAAAAAGTACAAATTGGCGCAGACCGTTATATGCACCAACTTGGTTTAGACACCAGCTCATTCCAAGCGATTGCTGCTCAGTTAGGTGAAGAAGGCAAAACACCACTCTATGTTGCCATTGACCAGCAACTTGCAGCAATTATTGCCGTGGCAGACCCAATTAAAGAAACAACCTATGCTGCGATTGAGGCCTTACATAAATTAGGTCTCAAAGTGGCCATGATTACAGGAGACAACCGTCATACGGCGCAAGCAATTGCCAAAAAGCTGAACATTGATGAAGTCGTGGCCGAGGTTTTACCCGAAGGCAAAGTGGATACAGTTCGCCAACTGCAAGAACAGTATGGTCGTTTGGCTTTTGTTGGTGATGGTATTAACGATGCACCAGCCTTGGCGCAAGCAGATGTCGGTTTAGCCATTGGTACAGGAACAGATGTTGCTATTGAAGCTGCCGATGTGGTGCTGATGTCAGGTAGTTTAAAAGGCGTACCGAACGCAATTGCGCTAAGTAAAGCAACTATGCGAAACATACGTCAAAACCTGTTCTGGGCATTTGTATATAACGTAGCTCTAATTCCAATTGCAGCAGGTGCCTTATATCCAGCATTTGGTGTGTTACTTTCACCGATGTTTGCAGCAGGTGCGATGGCACTTTCTTCGGTCTTTGTTTTAGGCAATGCGTTACGCTTAAAACGTTTTCATGCGCCAGTACAGTAAGCGTGCTGAAAATCAACTTTTGGTTTAAGATCATGACAGCAGGTCTTAAACCAAATTTAGTATTTGAGGTGTGAGATGAATATCGGTCAGGCATCCAAACATTCGGGTATTTCGGCGAAAATGATTCGCTACTATGAAGAAATCGGTTTACTTGAAGCAGCTCAGCGTTCTGCTTCTGGCTATCGTATTTATTCAGAAACAGACCTTAAAACTTTAAACTTTTTAAAACATGCCAGAGAGTTAGGTTTTTCATCCGAACAGATGAAAGAGCTTATTTCGCTTTGGAAAAATACCGATCGGCATAGTGCAGAGGTGAAAGCTTTAACCGTAAAACACATTGCCGAATTAAAGCAAAAAATTGCTCATTTACAGGAAATGGTTAATATTTTGCAGGCTTCAGCTGATGATTGCTGTGGTGACCAGCAGGCTTCGTGTGCGATTTTAGACCACATTGAAAAAGGTGTAGGCGTAAGTTAAACCTTATAAAAATAAAAAGGAAAAATCATGGCTTATTCAGTTTCTTGTCTTTGTAATGGGATTCAACTTCGTATTAATGCCGAATTAGAACCCATCATGGTTTGTCACTGTAAGCAATGCCAAAAAGCACAAGGGGCT
Organism: Acinetobacter sp. OYA S30; assembly: GCF_033599315.1. Taxonomy (NCBI): domain Bacteria; kingdom Pseudomonadati; phylum Pseudomonadota; class Gammaproteobacteria; order Moraxellales; family Moraxellaceae; genus Acinetobacter; species Acinetobacter sp. OYA S30. The sequence goes on along the minus strand of NZ_JAWVAV010000029.1, from coordinate 19,233 downwards.
GCTTTTGCGGCCATCACTCAAGTACAAAAAAGCGATTTAGAGATTGTACAGGGGGAAAATCTTTTGCAAGCGTATTTTGCATCGCTTAATAAAAAGAGAGTGTTCTGTAAAACCTGCGGTTCACCTCTCTGGAGTGAACGTTTAGATAAACCTGATGTGGTGCGTTTAAGGGTAGGGCTCATTAATGAAGAAATATCCACGCCAGTCATCTCTCATGCTTTTGTCAATTCACAAGTGAAGTGGTATCCAATTTGTGATACGGCTCGCCAGTACCCAAATGGCGTCGAAAACCCTTGAAATATGAAGGTTTGAAGTATTTTATTCATTTGTAAAAAAACGTGAACAGCACTAGCCATGAATAAATAATGTGCTATAAATGTATTTAAGGTAATCGTAATATCTCCTCGATCCACAGGGAAACTTGGGACAGGGCAAAAGATACGATAAGACCTTATAAACAGCTAGCAAAGAGCAAATAAAAATGGATAGACACATTTTTTGAGTGCTCAACGTTGCAAAAAAGCCCGTGAAACGGGCTTTTTTAATGCCTATGAAAAGTTATTTCTAAGTGTGGGATAGCTTATGTTTTTAAACTATTTAAGAAAAAGTAATGTAAAAATAATAAAATATTTCAAATATACAGACTATTCTGTATTGCAATTTATTTTTATTAAGGGTACATTTAGTTAACGGTTTAAAGTTCAAGCTTAATAATGAACTCATGGTCGTTGTGGGAGATCTAAGAGCCTGCATTTTCCCCAAGATGCGGGTTTTTTTTATGCCTAAAAAAGTAATGACTCATCTGATCTAAAAATTTAATTCTTTGTTCTATAAAGTTTAAAAACCTACGAATGTAATAGGCCGTAGGTTTCTAAGCACGTCTAAAAATTAAGCACGATATGCCTGACAAGCTTGAGCACATGCTAAACATGCTTTTGCACAAACCTGGCAATGCTCATGTTCGTGTTTACTACACTCAGCTGCACATAGTTGACATGCATTAGCACATAACTGCATGGCTTGTTCAGCAAGTTCGGAATGTCTTAATTCTAAAGATGTGCATAACTGACAGGTTTCTACACAGGTTAAGCAGTGTTTGATGCACTCACGCATCATATGCACATGCTCTTCTTGTAAACATGCAGAGGCACAATGCTTACAAGCAAACATACATTCAATGCAGGCTTGAATAGAAGTAGATGCTTGATTAAACAGAGATTGATTTGGTTCTTGTGAGCTATTCATTTTAATATTCTCCTTTTGAAAGGCATTATTAAAAAACCGAATATTGTTATCTTTTTTCATTTTATAAAATCATTTTTCCTATCGGGCACTTTGAAATGAAAGATCTACAAATGCTCAATACGAGATTAACCTCGTATAAGAATGTTACAGGTACTTTGTTAGCTAAATTCTAAAAAGACAGTAAAACCTTAAGAAGAGATACCTAAAAACAAAAAATAAAATTTGTTTGGATATAATACTTTTGGCTAATTTTTTAATGTATGAAAATTAGGCAAATTATCAGTGTGAACTTTAAGGGCACACGTAATGGAAAACATTGAACAGTACGCTCACGGAGCTGAGCATGAAGTCCACGTACACTGCAAACGATCATTAAGCACTTTAATACTGAGCTTGTTTGTATTAATTGCAACTGGTCGATAAAGAAAAAGCACCCACGGGTGCTTTTTCTGTATGACTTGACTATGGGAGGATTAAATTAAGAACCTGTAAAGCCGCGGCGCTTTTTGTAGGCTTTACGATCATAAGAGGGAATATTGGACTTTTGAAGATCAATAGCCAATTGTTTTCTGCGTTGAAATTGCACTTCATTTAAAAGCGCATCATAGATTTTAGGTCGGTCAGTTTTAAACTTTTCTACATCCAGTGGAATCTTACTTTCCTCTTTAACAATATACAAAACTGAAACATTGGCATTGGTTTCATATACTGTCCAACCAACCCGTACTGTATAGAGGCCGGTTTTCTGATCCTTTCCTAAATAAGATTTAAAACCATCGGGATGAGGGCGTACATAAGCATTCATCATGCATCCTCCATCAACTATTTAATTCGATGAAAGCGGCGATCAATGAATTGATGGGAACGATACATCTATTCAGTAAAATCACGATTTTCATGTGTATATATATTGATCAATTTGATAATTTCAAGCTCTGTAATTTTTCTTTTTGTGGGATGAAAAACGTGAGAATTTGACTAAAAAAGATACAAAAATAACCACTTCATTTTTATAGATAAATTAAGTCTATTTTTAACTTAAATTTGGTTTTTTTAAAATTTATGTGACGTATTGTGCAAATTTAAAATTGAATAATTTATAGTGAAGCTTGAGTTCATTTTTTATTAATGATTTGATTTTAAAAAATAAAAAATATTTGTAATATTTCTTGTTACAACGATTTTGTCGACAATACAGGATTGTTTTTGACATATTTCGCCTAGCGTAATCAATAGATTTTTTTGCCTATGGTGTCATTTTTATTTATTGGACTTGTAGTCACTATTTTGTTGACTCCAGGACCAACAAATACATTATTAGCCTCGGCTGGCATACAAGCAGGGGTAAAGCATTCTCTTAAGTTGATTCCGGCAGAGGTCATAGGTTACCTGATCGCAATTACCTCATGGGGTGTTTTACTTGAATCGGTGTCTCATTTCATTCCATGGCTTCCAGCCATATTAAAGCTGATGAGTGCGGGCTTTATACTCTATCTTGCTTTTAAACTCTGGATGACATCGTCTGAAGATATTAAGTTAGACCGACCGCTTATTACGCCAAAAGCTTTATTTCTTGCGACACTTTTAAATCCGAAAGCTTTACTTTTTGCTTCAGCGATTTTTCCCCATGCAGCGTGGGAAGTTCCTCATTTATATTTTATTCACATTGTTGTCTTTTTAGCTTTAATTACCCCAATTGCTTTTTTATGGATTATGTTTGGTACAGTATTAATCTCAAATAAAGTCACTTGGTTAAATCAACGTAACTTACAACGTATTGCTGCATTTATTTTAACTTTTTTTGCCATGCCAATCGGCTATTCAGCGATTAGCTCATTTTAGACCTAACAAATTAATTTATATTAAAAAATTTAATATACAGGAGTTGTTTCATGAAGAGATTAAAAGTCGTTATTAAAGATCAGTTTGACCAAGAAAGTATTGCTTTAGCAAAGGTTAGGCCTGCGAACGATCAGAAATTAGAGCTGTATAAAAGTGTAGAGCATATCGAAATTGATGACGATATTATTCTACCGAATATGGATTTACTCTATGAAAATCCAAAAGATGGAAAAATTTATAAATTAGTTGGCCCGTTTAATGAAGATGAATTATAGAGGGGCGAAGAAAAGTTGATTTTTTCATCTGTTTTAGTGTTGCTTAAAATAAAAGCAAACTAACGTATAGACACAATTAAAATCTTGAACACCAAGGGGTCCTTATGGGACTATGTTTCTGCAAAAATGTGACCTAATCCACATTTTTGTATTTCAGGACTAAGTGGTGTTCACTAAGCCCATTTCTTCAATGAGAAGTAGAAATGGGCTTTTTTTATGGAAATTTATTCTTTAAAAGTTTCATCTAAAGCTTGCTGGACTGCTTCAATGCGAGCTTTGCAAGCTTTATAAGCACCAATGGATTCTTCAACAATCTTCATCAAATTATCAATATCCGGGCTTTCCTGAGATTCAAGTAATTCGGCATTTCGCTTTAAAATGTCATGACCTTCTTTAAAAGTCAGTTCTTTATCATTCATTTGGAATTACCTCGGTAATATTAGCGTTAATTGCTCCATCTTGCATATCAACAGTAATGGTAGAGCTAGTGATTTGGTGAATGGAACGAATTGCTTTGCCTTCTGATCTTACAATTGCATAACCTTTTGCTTGAATTTGTTTCGGGTTTTGCAAAAGAATTTCTCGCATAAGAGATTCAGTTTGCGATAGAGAAAATTTAACTTGTTGCTGTGAAACAAATTGAATGCGTTCCTTTATCTGCTCAAGGAACTGGTGAGCTGAATTAAGCTGAGCTTGGGCAGAGGATTTAATATGTTGTAGATATTGATCACTCTTACTTTGGTAGGTCGTAATTTGATGTTGTGACAAGAGTTTGATTGTTTGTAGGTTGTCTACAGCTTCTTGTACACGTTCAACAATATGGTTGCGAATACCCGCAATCACTTTACTTGGAGTATCAAACGAACGGTGTGCAATCTCGTCAAGGATAGTACGATCTTTTTCATGTCCAATACCGACCCAAATCGGCACGCTACGTTTACAGAGTAGGGCGGCAAGCTCATAATCATTTAAGTAAGCTAAGTCATTTACAGCACCACCCCCACGAATAATCACAATCAGGTCGGGTGGAAAGTTAAAATTATTTGCCCATTGTTTTAAACCTGTTGCCAACGACTCCATAAGACTGACGGCAGCCGTATTTCCCTGAAAAGTCGCATTTTGATAAACAAAATGACAAACCTTATTTCTCTCTAAAGCATCTGCATCCTTTTTAAAGTCACCTAAACCCGCAGCATTTTGAGGAGCAATAACTAATACATTTTGTATATCAAAAGGAGTAGGGAGAAGTTTATTCTTATGAATCAAACCTTCTTGCGTTAAACGTTCTACAATTTGTTGATAACGTTTTGCAATTTCTCCAAGTGTAAAACTTGAGTCTATTTCTTCAATATTGACTGAAAATCCATATTGTGGATCGAAACGCGCTCTAATTTTGATTAAAACGTTTAAATCACTAGCTAACTCAATACCTGTTTCACGTTCAAACTTTAGAACAATTTTACTGGCTGAAAATTTCCAGATGGTTGCTTTACAGCTTGCAATGACCTTGTCGGTGTCAGCATCTTTTTCTGCAAGCTCTAAATAATAATGTCCACCTTTAACATTTAAATTCCGAATTTCCGCTCTCACCCATACAGGCTCGTCAAAAGTCAGGCGTATGACTTCCTGCACTGTACCGAGATATTCACTAAGAGAGAGCTGAGGATCAGACATATAAACTATAAATGATGGGTTGAAACTAGATAGTATAAAAGCTACCCAAGCATGGCAATTGTTGTCTATGAATAACGGGTTCTGTTTAAAATAAATACAACAATTTAGAGCGTTAAAATTGAAATTGAGGGGGCTTATTTAATTTGAGCGGATAAAAAGAAAAATTAATAAAAAGATAATTCTTAATAATTACAACCGATTAAAAAATAAAGTTTGCTTTATAAAATATATAAGCGTATAAAGCTTACTTCCAATTGCGGGGTGGAGCAGTCTGGTAGCTCGTCGGGCTCATAACCCGAAGGTCGTTGGTTCAAATCCGACCCCCGCATCCAAAATATTATGCTCTGTGATGTACTACTTTTCATGATACGAAATCATGGAAAGCAATTAGCTTATAAATAACCCTATATCAAGCTAAATATTAAATTCTAGACGAATTGTCCATACCTTAAATCTAGCGTTCTAATTAAATACCGTTAAATCACATGAGCTCAGTGATGAGTGAATGATTGTGAATATAGTAAATGAGTGGCAAATCGCCACAGCCGTAAATGGTAATGAAATTAATGTGAGGATTGTTCCTCACGTCCGTAAGCAAAACTCGCTTGATGGTTATCGTTGGGTTGAGGTTGGAAAGAAAATTCAGCTTCAAACTGGTGAAGAAATTGAGTTAAACCAAGACGGAAAAAGCTTTTATGCTGGGTTTAATCAACTTTATCGTTTAAATACATATTGTTGATAAAATCATGGTAATAAAGCAAAAAAACCTATCTCTTTTAAAGGAGATAGGTTTTTTTATATCGTGAAGAAATCTAAATAATTAAAGTTATAAAAAGACGAAAGTGATGAAAAAGGTCTTATTATTATTTTAGCTATATTTAATAACTAAATTAGCCCGCTCTCCAGAACTGACGCCCCATGACCTTAAAGTTTTTACCGTTCTCTTCGGTGACACGTCGGTCTCTAAATTTTTCATTTAAACTATGCAAAATTAAAGAGCCATCTGCCTCTTTAAAAATTTGTTTAATCATGCCTTCACCAGCAAAATAAACGGCATAGATTTCACCATCAATTACTTCTGTTTGAGAAATATCAATACCGACCAGATCACCATCTTTGATGTAATCGGTCATACTATCGCCTTTAGCTTTAATAATACGCATGCATTCTTGTGCAACACGTTTTTCTTTAAAAAATGATGCGGGAAAAGGAATTTTCCCATTAATTGCATCAAAATGAAATTCAATAGATTCGCCTGTACCACAAGAAAAACTCGCTTCAACTACTTCGATCCAGACATATTGGTCTGCTGCATCGTTATTCACGACAGTAGGACTAAATACATCACTTTCTCTAAAAGAGTCTTCTGAGTTTCCTGTAGTAAGCCAATAAGCATCTACACCTAAAAACTGTGCAATGAGTGGAAGAAAAGCAGATTTTAAATTCTTCCCCGATTCTAAAGCTTGATAAGCAGGCTGAGACATCTTTACTGCTTCAGCAACCTCTGCCTGTGTTTTTTTAGCTTTAATCCTTGAATCTTTTAAACGGTCTTTAAGAGCCATAATGATCGCACCAGCTAACTTATAACAAATATATAACTTAAGTTATATTTAGTAAAACAACTATAGTTATTGACTAATAATAACTATAGTTATAATATCAGTTATAAGGGCATCTTGATAGAACGAAAATAATATTTTATTTGAAATTGATTTCTTAATTTTATCAATACCTTATTAAGAAAGTAACGATTATTCTGCCTCAATGGACGACAGAATATAAAAATGGCGATAGTCGATGAGTGGTTTGTACCGACTATTAAAAACAAGAAATGGAATAAAAAAAAGCCCGATTCCGTGGATCAGGCTTAATGTTCGTCGATAAAGGGTATCAAGAACATGAAGAATCTAACAAAGAATTTAATGCGTCACAAAAGTTTCCGATATACGGCAACGTGTTATCTCAACTTTTTGGTCAAAAAAGAGAGGTTATCTAGCGGTGCAGTTTTACTGAGGCTTATGTCATTCATAGCGGTTTAAAAAGAACAAGATCGACTAGATTAAATCTGTGTACATAGCAGAGTTAGATATAAAAATATGAAAAATAACAAAGCAGTAGCCATGATTATTTTTCAAAAAATTACACTTTAGGCAGGATTAAAATATGGAAAATTTTTTAACTTCAAATGGGCTAGCTGCCGCTTTTAACCTTTATGGCACTGTCATGATGGTGGCTTTAGCAGTGAGCTTAGTTGTTGCAGTAGTTTTAATTATGCGGTTTCCACGTTCACCTCAAGAATGGGTCGTGGGTTTGATTTGTACGGTTGTTTCAAGCTTGACTGGTGGCTCATTCATTATCATGAAATGGAATTTACATGAGTGGGTGACAGATATATGGGGAATGATCACTTTAGGTGGATTCTTCTTTATTTGTGGCTTACCTGGTTGGGCAATTGTGAGGTGGATATTTAATTTCATTAATAAACAAGAAGGAAAAACCATTGTTGAAGTCATGCAAGATCTAAAAAAAGCGAAAGATGATATCCAAAGCTAATAGCTATTTGGCCCTAATAAAGACGAGGACAACTCTTATGAATATTGAGCAATATTTAGATGCACTAATAAAACGCGAAGGTGGCTATGTAAATGATCCGCTTGATCATGGACATGCGACTAAATTTGGAATTACACAAGCCGTTGCTCGTAGTTATGGTTATCAAGGTGCAATGGAGAATTTAACGTTAGAGACAGCCAGAGAAATTTATAGGAATCAATATTGGCTTGAGCCGCGATTTGATCAAGTTAATTTGATCAGCGCACTTGTTGCTGAAGAGTTATTCGACACGGGTGTGAATTGTGGTATTAGTTTCACAAAACCACTTTTACAACGTGCATTAAATTTATTGAATAGGCAGGGCAAAGAAGGCTGGGTAGACCTTAAGGTAGATGGTGAATATGGGCCAGCCACTTTGCAGGCTTTAATAAAATATATTAAAAACCGTGGTAAGGAAGGTGAAAAAGTGCTGGTACGGCTTCTTAATATTATGCAAGGCCAGCGCTATATTGAAATTACGGAAACAAATCCGAAGCATGAGCAATTCTTTTATGGATGGCTTGCTAATCGTATCAGCTTATAAAAAAGCCAACTTGCTAAAGCTATTGAGTTATAGCCTTACAAGTTGGCTCACTTTCATAAAATAGTTTTATTGAGTAATAAGTAAAACTGCTAAAAGAAAAAATATACAACCACTGACTTTATTGAGCTTAGAAAAATTATTTCCGGCAAGCATCTTCTCTTTGAATATAGAGGAAAAGTTGGCATAAACTAAATGAATTAAAAATCCGATCAAGCAGAATGTTAAAGATAAAATCAAAAACTGATTTAATATTTCTTTTTTAATATCAATAAACTGTGGGAAAAGGGCAATAAAAAAGACAATTGTTTTGGGATTAAGTAGTGAGGCAAACAACCCTTGATAGAAAAGCTTTGATTTCCTTATATCTTTTTCATTATGTTCAGTTTCTAATAAGTCTTGAGTTGGGGATTTTTTAATAAAATTTTTATAACCTAAGTACATTAAGTAAAAGGCCCCAATAAATTTTAAAGCAGTGAAGATAGTAGGGTTGCTAGTAATAATAAGTCCGACACCGCTTGCAGAAATCACAGCGATAATAAACATACCAATAATTAAACCACTAATGCCAAATAAAGCTGTTCTCAAACCATAATTTATTGAATTTGTTACTGTAAATAAAACGCCTGGGCCTGGGCTTGATAAAGTAAGAAAGGCAATGGTTATAAAACTAAAAGACCGCTCACGTTGATACTTCCTGTTTATCATCAATATGTTAATTGCATGCCTACTTTAAAGCAGAATAGGAATTATGTATACAGACAAGTATGTATAATTTATAAAAAAGTAAATTAATAGGATAATATTTGAAAGTTCCTACACAATCTTATTTTTTTTAACTCTAAATAATTTGAAAATTAAAAATCCAATACTTTAAAAAGCATTAAATATGTTTAATTAATATATAGATACAGTGTTAGAAAATTATATTTAAATATCATTGAAAATCAGATAGAAAGTTAGAATTTGATACCTTCGTATTCAATAAGAAATGAATTAATTAAGATATCGATTGCAATTCGTTAAGAAGCGTGTATAGTCGACACTAACTACAAAAATATTCATGTTACCCAAAGTCTCTCTTTTCGCAGTTTTATTTATAATCCTCCGTATATTTTTAGATATTTAAGTAGAATGTGTATTTTTTAGTTCTATTGGTTTGCCCAATAATAAATTATAATGTTTTTAAAAGTTAGGATTAATTTATGTCTAATACTACTGGTACAGTAAAATGGTTTAATGAAACTAAAGGTTTCGGTTTTATTCAAACTGATGAAGGTAAAGATGTTTTTGCACATTTTTCTGAGATTCAAACACAAGGCTTTAAAGTTCTTTTAGAAGGTCAGCGTGTTCAGTTTACTGTAACACAGGGTAAAAAAGGCCCACAAGCTTCGAATATCACAATTGTGACGAATGCTTAAACTAAAGTAATTTGATGATTTTAGACGATTTGATCTGTAGTGATTTGCTCAATTAAACGGCTCTAATCATCAATATAGTTAAAAAACCCACTTCTTCCTTTGTGGGTTTTTTATATGGATAATTAAATAAGTTGATTATTTGTTTTATATAATATAGAAATTAGAATTGTGTTGTATAAGTTGACTTTATAACTGGTATAAAAATGGATATTTGTATTGGCGGTATTTTAAACGGTAAAGTAAGAAAGAATAATGAAAATTATTTCTCTATAGGAAATCCTCATTCAGATGATGTAACGGAGTATCACAAGCAATATTTCCATTTGGATGGAAAGCTTTTATCATTTTGGGTGTGTAATGAAATCAATTTTCAAGAAGCCTCCAGAATAGCTGAAAGTTTCTTTAAAAAAGAGCAAAGTTGTTATTAAGTAAATTTTAATTAAATACTTTAAGTCTGGTAAGTCTATTTCTTTAATGAGATAAGCTAAAAATTATTTTTAATTACATATTTTTAACAATTTAGATTAATTTGTTATTCATAAAGTCATAAGTAAAGAGTAATCTTAGCTCAGAATTTAAAATCGTTGTAAAATTAAACTTAACATTCATGAAAATTTATTAAATTTTTCTTGTCTTAACGGTGCATGACTTACGTCATAAATAATATTTCTTTTTGTAGTATATCTAAAGGAAGGAAATAATTCTAAATGTTGAATATAGTACAGCCTAATATTTGCTTCATTGGTAGCAGTAATTTGTCTTTAGCTTTAATTGGAGGTTTAGTTTTAAAAGGCTTTCAAAGAGAAAAAATTAATCTAATAGAGGAAGTCAAATTTGAGAATCAAATCATTCTAAAGCAAAAGCAACATGAGGTGAAAAAGGCAGATATAGTTGTTCTATTACTAGACCCAAAAGACTTAAAGGCTATACTGGCGCCCTTAAAAAAATGGTTAGCTGATAAAACTATTGTGTCGATGATGGCCGGAGTTAATATTAAACAATTAATGAGTATTACGGGTTCAAAAAAAATTATCAGATTCATTTCTAATCCCCCTGTATTAACCTATACAGGTACTCATGTGTTAATTGGTTCAGACTATTTAGAGCCTTTAGATAAAGAAGTGATAGAAACAATTTACTCAGCAACAGGGCGAACCTATTGGGCAAATTCAGAATCCCAAAGTGATGCGATTATTGCTTTATCGGGTTCAGGACCAGCTTACTTCTTCTATATTCTCGACAGTATGGTGAAAACAGGGGTGTCTATGGGGCTAGATAAGCAATTTGCTTTAGATCTAATACTTCAAGCTGCATCAGGCGCTGTAGAAATGGTTCGTAAAAGTAATGTTCAGCCTAGTGAGTTATGTGGCAAGGTCACATTAGCGAATGGTATTACAGAGTCTGCATTACGAATGTTTGAATTGGGTAACCTCTCTGATGATATTCGGTTGGCTTTAAAAGCAGCTTACCATCGTAGTAAAGAAATAAGCTTAGAAATTAATGCAGAAATTACGAGACACTAGCTTTGGTTGATTGCAAAGTACCTTCCAAATATTAACACCTTATATTTGGAAGGTATTTTTTTAACCACCCTGGTTTAGCCGTATAAAGGTAAAGCAAACATTATCTTTCAAAGAACCATCAAAACGGCTACTTTAAAAATTAATTATTAGCTCAAGTTATGGAATTTGTAGGAAATACTCCCAAATAATAAAACCTAAGCCGAACCCTAGCATTGAATAGAGGGTAATAATAAATAGTACAAAACTAGCTTTATTTTTCTTTCTTAAAAAACTCATGTTAGCTACCTCGTGTCTAGATAGTTACTATCATGAAGAAAGGCAAGGTGTAATCATAGATACAGAATTTTTTCAAAAAAATATAACAGATGGGTAGGTGTTATAACCTCATCTTTAATTAAGTTTTTCTTCAAATTTATGACTGAAAAAAGACTAAAGTATGGTGAATCTAGAAGCATGAGAGGTACTTATAAAAATTATTTCTACATTGTTTTTTAATGATAATTTATTACTCATGTTGTGTGAAAAATAATCATTTACAATTGAAAGAAAATATTTCCAATTAGTTAAAAGTATTAAATAAAATTGTGAAACATTTAACATTAGTTTGACTATTTGTGTTCCGTTATGGTGCAATTTTACATAATATGGGTAGTTCTTACATTGTTTTAAATTTATTTGCACTCAATTACAATTAAGTCTTCATAATCAGAAGATGAATTTTTTTATTTTCAATTATTTATAATAATATTGAGGAGGAAGAAATGCCAAAGTATTTAGCTATAGCGGAGAAAGTATACAAGGAAATTAAAAAAGATAATTTATTTACTGAAGATACCATTCAAAATTTAAATTGTTTAATTAGCTTGATTCGTAAAGCAATTAAAGGTACTGAGTTCAAACTTAAGTACAATTTTATAAATTTTGAAGAATGCTTAAATCAATTTAATAAAGAAAAATCAGTGCATATTGATTTAAGTCTTATGCCCAAGTTTAAAAATGAAGATGAATTCATTTTGTGGCTTGCAGGCTTTATTGAGCGAATGACAATTGGAGGGAAAGAGAAGCTTCCTCCAATTTCAAACTATATTCCAAAAGGCTTTAAAATTGATCAAGCCGAAATTCCTGTGGCTGCTGAACCAAGCAAAGAAGAAAATGCTGAGATGATTATTAACTACTTTAAATCTGAGGATTTCATTAAAAATAATAAAATATCCTCTTAAATATAGAAGTATTTGTCCACCTTACTTCTATATCTGGCTGATAATATTCAGCTACCGCCTTCTGGGGCGGTTTTTTTATTTAACAGGCTTAAATGATCAGCATATAAAACTTATCAAAAATGTCAGTAAATATGGAAATGTTTTATAAAGAATTAATAATGACATAAAAAATAATAAGTTGGAGATTATATTATTATTCTTATTAAAATATTTTTCACATAAAAATAATCTTAAATTACGTATAGAAACATTTACTGGTACATAATTTCCAAAAAAATAGGATGATGAAGAGATGAATGAGAATGCTGAACTCATTAAATATTTAGATATTGCCGAAAATGTATACGAAAATATGTATGAAAAGTACCAGATTACGGATAACCCTGTAACCAATCTCAATAGAGTGATGGCAGAAATTAGAAAAGAAGCCGAACAAAATGATTTAAAGTTAAAATATACCAAAATTGATTTTGAAGAATGTTTAACTAAGCCTCTTTCTGAAAGAGAGATAAAAGTTGACTTAAGTCTACTTCCTCGTTTTGAGTATAGAGATGAGTTTATTTTGTGGCTCACTAATTTTATTAGAAATATTAGTGTGCAAAAAAAGTTCGTAAAACAAAAGTACTATTTTAATTAGCTTTATAAACTTTTTAACTACTCAAAACTATTAATAAATTTTATAGAACAGCGATATAAAAAGAAAAATAAAGTGCACCTTTGTAGAGGTAACTTACATGAAGAATATTACTGAAAAATCACTTTTTGATGTTTTTACTCAGCATCAAGCTTATCTCTACCGAGCATCATCGCGATCGGTAAATGAACTTTATAAGTTTTTTAATAGTGAAACGATGGTTATGCTTGATCGGTTAGGCGGTTTAATGAAAGAGCTGAATGAAACTGAGAGGTTTGCTCTTGCTGGTGGTGAGTATACAACTCAGCATCTAAAAAACATCCAACTTGTTATTTCGAACTGGTTTAATTCAATTAATACTGTTTTACCGGAAATGTTTACTCACTCGGCAATTGCTTTGGCTATATATGAGTCAAACTATATTGCCAAATTATTTGGTAAGGTTATTAAAGATTTAAAGGGAGAGCGGCTTTATCAGTCAATAAAACGAGTGCCTTTGGCTGGAGGTGCCTTGGTTGATGAATCCTTAGCTCAAATTAGTGAAAATGCCCTTCAACGCATTGAATATGCTATTCGGGATGGTATGAATACCGGAATGACGCCTCAGCAAATCATCAAACGTATTACTGGTACAAAACGCCTTAAGTACGAAGATGGATTGCTCAACAGTACCAAAATCGATATTGAAAGAATTATTAGAACGCTACGTAGCCATATATCAAATCAGGTCTATTTATATAACTTCAAAAATTTTAATTTTGAATATGTAAGGTTCGTGAGTGTTTTAGATGGCAGGACTTCTAAAATCTGTGCAGCCGTTGATGGTTCTATTTGGAAACTGAATGACTCGGCGAAAAGAGTGCCACCTTTGCATCCAAATTGCCGAAGTATTCTGGTTCCCGTAAGTAAGGATGGAAGGCTTATTGGGAACAGATCTTTCGTTATGGATGAAAGAAAAGTACGAGATATTCCTAAAGATGAGCGGACTCAGTTAATGGGTCAAATAGACGCAAATATCTCCTTCAAAGAATTTTTTAATCTGACCGATAATTTTTTCCAAAAAGAATGGTTAGGCCCTAAACGTTATAAGTTATATAAAGAAGGGCAATTTGATTTTGATAAATTTTTTGATCCAAAGGGGCGGCTCTATACTTTGGATGAATTGAGAGAATTAGATGAACGAACTTTTAAAATACTTGGGTTATAGCTTCATCGTTCTCCACCAAAATAATAATGCCAATAAACTCACACATGCGCCTAGACTACATACGCCGAGCCATCCTGCATAAGCATAAGTCGCTGTTGTGCTGATTGCACCCAGACCACTACCTATTGCATAAAAGAGCATGTATAGACCCACAAGCCGGCTATGTGCTTCTGGGCGAGTACGAAAAATCATACTTTGGTTGGTCACATGCAGGGCTTGTCCACCTAAGTCGAGCAATACTATGCCAATCACCAGCGCCCAAAGTGAGTAGGTCATGAGTGAAAGCGGCCACCATGCGAGCAGCAATATTAACAGTGCTGCCAAGCTTGTGCGCTGAGCATAGCCGCGGTCGGCCCATTGGCCAGCACGAGTGGCGGCTAGAGCACCGATTACACCGAACAGTCCAAAAGACCCAATTACAGTATGCGAAAAGTTATAGGGTGGTGCACTTAACGGTAGTACCAATGCGCTCCAGAGAATATTAAATGCCGCGAACATGAGTAAGGCTAATACACCGCGTACTTGTAGGACTTTTTCTTGGCGCAATAGCTTTAACATAGAAGCTAGAAGTTGCGGGTAGCGCATGGTAACGGGCTGAACATTTAAATGAGGGAGTCGCCTCCAAAGTGGTAAGGTAATCATGAGCATAATGATAGCTGCGCAAAAGTACACGCCGCGCCAACCCCCTATATCACTTATTCCTCCTGAAAATACACGGGCAAGCAGTAACCCAATGAACACACCACTCTGTGCAGTACCAACCACATGCCCTTGCTCATGTGGGGCCGCAGCACTTGCAGCATAGGCAATAAGCCCTTGTGTCATGGCTGTGCCGAGTAGGCCAACCGCAAGCATTCCTGTCAAAAGAATAATCGTAGAGTGGGCAAAGGCAACCATTAGCAATGCAGATATTAAAGCCAGTAGTTGCAGTGTCATTAACCGACGCCGATTTATAAGATCACCTAACGGCACTAAAAACACGAGGGCAAGTGCACAACCTATTTGAGTGGCTGTAACCACACCACCAATGGCGGCATGACTCACATTAAAGTCACTCGCCAAGATGTCGAGCAAAGGCTGTGCATAATAGACGTTTGCTACGCTTGCACCACTTGCTATAGCAAATAGCAAAACTACGCTACGAGGTAGGTTCGAATGCGTTTTATTGTTATCTACCGGAGACATTGAAGATACAAGGGAGGCTTTCATTATTCTAAATCCATCCAATCTAGTTTTAAAATGCAACTAGTTGAATGTTAGATCGACTGGTTTTAAAATGCAACTAGATATCTTGTTACTGATTATTGGTAAGGAAACTCAATGGCTAACTCTACATTGATGAAAGAAGAACCTTGTCCTGTTGCACGCTGCGTCAATCTCATAGGAGATCGCTGGTCACTGCTTATTGTGCGCGATGCATTTGACGGAATGCGCCGTTTTGGAGATTTCCAGCGGAGCTTAGGCGTTGCACGAAATATTCTTTCTGACAGGCTGAAAAAGTTGGTGGAAGCAGGTGTTCTCGAAATGCAAGATGCTTCAGATGGTACGGCTTATCAGGAATATGTGTTGACCACTAAAGGGGAGAGTTTATTTCCTGTGATTGTTGCTCTACGTCAATGGGGAGAACACAACTTATTTGAAAGTGGTGAGCGCCATTCTCTATTAATTGATAAAAATACAGGTCAGCAAATTCCATTTATGGCACCAGTCACAGCAGATGGAAAAGTGCTTAATGCTTCTGACACCCATGTGCAAAAGGTCAAATAAAATAAGAGAATAGAAAAATTAACCTTTTTTAACTTAAATTTTGGGAGATTAGTTGCTAACCTTGCGCGTCAAATTAAGGTGAGATTATGAGATTTATATTCCTCTTTATAAGCGCAATTTCAATTCAATGTTATGCAGCATCGGAAGCGATGGAACTCCATTACTGTGAAACTGTGAAAAAAGCAGCGAGTGGCGTGATGGATGCTAGACAACATGAAGTGCCAGCTAAAGAGTTACATGACATCGCCAATCATCTTGAAGAGCAACAAGCCAAACAACTTTATCAAGAGCTTATCAAATCTGCATATTCTTCAAAGCTATTTGAAGACCCTCTCATTAAGTCAAAAGCTGTCGAGAATTTTCAAACCACGTGGCATGAACAATGTTTGGCAAAAGAATTAGCTAAAAATATGTGAGTGTTAGGGGAAATGGCTAGCTTAGGTTGGAAGATAGAACTTTATTTCTTACTTACCTCTTCACTAACACTGGCTAAGCGCGGTAAAGAAGGAGAGAAGGTATTAGTTCGGGTTCTTAATATCATGCAAGGCCAATGTTATATCGAAATTTGTGAGCGAAATCCTACCCAAGAGCAATTCTTTTATGGTTGGATCCGCTAACCGCGTTTCACTATGAAGGTTCTGATTTCGCTGTGTATTCTACTTTCAGGTTGCACAGCTCATACGATATCTACAAAAGTGCATGTCACTGTTTGTGTGCAGTGTGTGAATTAAAGTCTTTAGGAGAACGCTTTTTTATAGATGGGTGAATAAGTTAAATTGGTTTAAATTTTCTTTAAATATATTTAATTTTAGCTTTAGTATCTATAAGTTAATATAACGAGCTTTATTGTTATTTTCGTAAAAATAAAAAATAAAAATTTTTTTAAGTTAATGTTTTTTAAAATTATATATATTTTATATTTACATTAATAAGATTGGATACAGAGGCATGATTCATTATTAAATTTATATCATCTACTTTAAATAAGCTATTTACCCTTTGCGAATAATATTCAACGAGCGGTATAAATATGGTTGATTGAAATAATGAATAAATAACCCCAACCTTGAATTTACAAGTAGGGATATAGATTGGAAATGTGAAAAAGCTACCCATAGGTAGAAATACTCATGAATTAAGTTAAAGGATATTGGTATGAAAGCTATTTTAACGAAGAAAATTATTAGCTGTATCGCAATTAGTGGTGTTTTAAGTTTCAGTGCATTTGAGATTATGGCAGCGAATCAACAAACTATAAATGATGGGAAGAATCACTCTAAAATATTAAATGAAAACCATGAAAATTTGACTGATAGTCAAATTTTCAAGATATTAAGTACAGCTAATAATGGTGAAATTAAGCAGGCAAAAACTGCATTGCCAAAATTAAAAAAGGATGAAGCTAAGAAATATGCTGAAATGATGATTAAAGAACATTCAGCCAATGAAAAAAATGCACAAGCGTTGGCAAGTCGGTTACAGTTGATTTCACAAACCAGTAATCTTAGTAAATCATTGCAAAATGATAGTGATAAAATTGTTAATAAGCTTAATCAAATAACATCAGATACTGATAAAAATTATATGATGAGTCAAGTTAAAGTTCACCGTAAAGTTTTGACGATAATTGATAAGCAGTTAATACCAAACACGAAAAGTTCTGAATTAAAAAATATGCTCGTACAAACACGTGATGCTGTTGCGAAACACTTAAAAGCAGCTGAAGATATATTTAAAAATATGAAATAATATATAATTATTATCTTTTAAAAATACATTTAAAAAGCCTAGTATTAATTAACTAGGCTTTTTAAATTGCATATACATAAAATCATAATTTCCTGCAGGGCAGTGTAAAACTAAAATGTTATGGGTAATATTTAATCTAGCGAAATATAATGATTATGGGGTAAAGGATGATATAATTGTGAAGACTATTTGAATAAGAATTTTTATTGATGAGAAATAATTTCTTTAATTAATAACATCTCCTTACTTAATAGGGGTGTTTATGAAACATAACTAACCTAAAGGTGAATTATAATAATAATTGTCAAGCATATTTCAAAAGTTCTTTTAATATTCTAGTTCTTTTGAAAGACACTAGATTTTAAAATATAGGGAGTAAGAAAATGGTAAATACAAAACAATCAAATTCAGTTGGTAGTCATACTACTCAAAAAGAGCCATCTTCTAATGGTAATGTATCAAATAGCAAACCATTACAAGACATTTCATCCACAATTGATAATGCTCATCCAGATTTAAACTCTCCACCGATTAATAATAATCATGTACCCGATATGAATGAAGGGGGAGAGAATTTGGTTGCTACAGGTGCAGGAACTTTGGGAGGAGCGGCGGTAGGTGCTGCATTTGGTGTTGTTGGCGGCCCTCCAGGTGCTGTTGTTGGGGGGATTATTGGTGGTGTGGTAGGGGCAATAGCAGGTAATGATATAGCTCAAACAAATAATCAAAAAGATGATAGTAATGACTGGCAAGAAGAAGATAATTATTGGCGAGAAAACTATAAAAAAATGCCATATTATATTGAAGACAAGAATCTAGAATATGATCGTGATTATCGGACGGCTTATCGTTTAGGTTATGAAAATCGTGTAGATAATAATGCAGAAATTAATTTTTCCGAGGTTGAATCTAAATTGAAAACTAAATGGGAACAAGTTAAAGGCAGTTCACGTTTACAGTGGGAGGAAGCTAAATTTGCTGTAGAAGATGGATTGAAAAAAATTCATCCTTAAGTCATTTAATACTTAGAAAGTCTCCTCAATGGGGGAGACTTTGCGATAATATACTTTTAAGCTAATTTTTAATTTCAATATCAATAAAAACTTAATGATGGGTTTAATCATAAAATATTAATTATATTTTCATTATTCTTTTTTCTTTAGGCATTTAAGCATTTGAACAATTAAGCGGGCACTCTTCATTTTTCTGCCTTCTTCTTGATAGTACTGTTCAAAAAGGGCATAGAAGGAGATATGGATTTTTCAGACTCAGGATTAGCCTGTTCAGATTTTAATTCTAATAATTTTTTAGCGGCCCATTGTTCACACTCATTCGCTGTATCTCGAGTAGCCGTATAACGTTTGCCTAAGTAACGAAGAGTGATGCGCCACGCGTCCCAGCGCTTAACCGACTTTTGCATAATAACACTCCAAATTTCATGGTACTGCAATGGAAATATAAAGCGTTTTTTAATGCGAATTTTGAATTGACCTATAAACAATAAAAAACCACCTAATTCTTTCGAATTAAGTGGTTTTTGAAT
>NZ_JAWVAV010000028.1:0-48723 GCF_033599315.1 Acinetobacter sp. OYA S30 | reverse complement strand
AAACAAAACCTAATAAGCCTCAATTTTGGGTCAATGATAAAGGTGTTGAGCTACCAATTTATCTTCCAAGTAAAAGTTCAAAAGATGGTATTTTTAAAGTAGTAAAAGCGGATCGAGAAGGTCCATGTCCTAATAATGATAAAGATAATACTTGTTATGGCGGTAATATCTATATTCAAGCTAGTAATGTATTTAATACCTTCAACGATACCTTAACTTATTATGTATATGATGCTGATGGTAAAATCTCAAATGAGGGTACTATTAAGTTGATAAGTACAGCAACCACAACTGATGATTCACGTGGCGGTGGCGGTGGCGGAAGTATTGGAATCCTTTCTATCGCATCACTACTAAGTTTAATTGCTTATAGACGTTATCGTAAGTGATGAGAAAAATAAAAAAGCCTCCACTAGGAGGCTTTTTTATTTGTTAGTAACTTTTTATTTTCAAAAAAGATAAATATTAAATAGGGTTTTTAGTGCTCTAAATATTTATTTATATATTCTTCGCGTATAGCAGTTCTTTCATCAGCACTTGCTTTGAGCATCCGTTGACGTAAATCATTACGCTCTTGTGTACTCATTTTTTGCCAAGCTTCACGCATTTTTTGCTTTTCTGCATCTGGAAGCTGGTTAAACCAATCCATACGTTGTTGCAAGTTAGCACTTTGGTTGGATGGTAATTCCTTTAAACTTTGATAACGTTTAATTACAGCTCGTTGCTCTTCTTCAGATAGAGCATTCCAAGTATCATCTACTTGCGTATTGGCATCTTTCGAAAAAATCCAGAAACGTTCGAAACCTGCAAAACTTGTTTGCAAGAAACTTAATGAACAAAGGATAAGTGCTAACTTTTTAGCTACCATGTTGAACTTTATCCTCACCCAACACCATGAGCATTTCTAAATCTTCTACCATTTGTGGCGATAATTTAGGATTTACAACGACTTGATTTTGTGGCTTATCAAGCATATCTACTGAATTTGGTAAAATAACAAAACCAGTAATGGCCGCTGCAAGTGCAAAACCAGTCATTTTCCAGACACTATAATAAGAGGCCGGTTTTTGTTGGATATGGTCAAGCACATGATTCATCACCACTGTTTTATTTTTATGGTGATGAGCCAAACTATCGAGTTTGGATGTCACCTTTTTAGTGAAATCATCATGATTCATTGGAACCTCCCATGGGATTTAAATGCGCTAAATACTCTCTAAGTCCCTGAATTGCTCGATGATAATGAGTTTTTACACTACCTTCGGTGCAGTTCATAATTTGCGCTGTAGTATGGGTATCAAAACCTTCCCACGCACGTAACATAAAAGCTTGTTGTTGACGAACAGGTAGTTTTGCAATCGCTTCCTGGATCTCTTCTATGGTCACTGCTTGATCTAGAAAATCTGCTGGATTGATTGCTTTTTCATCGACAATATCAATGATTTCTTCATCATCATTGTCTAGACTAACTTTTTTGAAGAATGAAAGTGGGTTTGCCCGACGTGCTTCTTTGCGGCGCCAATCCTGAAGTTTATTATTTAGAATAGTATAAAATAGGGGATACCATTCTTCAGTACTTCGATCGGCGTAAGACTTGTGTAAAGCAATAAATGCTTCTTGAACCAAGTCCATAGCAATGCCTTGTTGACCTTGGGTAGCACTTTCCATCATCACTAAAGCACGACCAGTAACATCTTGCATGAAAACCTTTAGGCGTTGCTCAGCCGTGCTGGCATGAGCACTAGATGCTTCCGATCGAGACTTTTTCGGTGCTAAATCCATGGAGATGGAAAATCCTGTCATTGGACGTACCCACCTTATCTTCAATATATCTCTTATATAACGTTGAAAAGAGGTGGGAGGTTGACAACAATCGGCTATTTTTTAGTAGTGTAAATGATTTTTTTCACAAATATGAGCGATGTAAAATAAATTAACGTTTTATTGGCGTTGGCGAACCATTTCAAAAAAACAAATTGATCCTGCAATTGCTACATTTAATGACTCTTGACCACCTGGCTGCGGTATAGTCACTGATTGTGCATGTTCTAAAGCATAATCACTTGCACCTTGTCCTTCATTGCCTAAAATCCAAACACATGGTTTTGAAAGGTCTTTTGAATAAAGACTAGTCGAGCGATGAGAGCTTGTAACGAAAACAGGAATATCGAATTTAGGAAGAATATCGGTCAATTGAAAGTTTTCAAAACAAGACAGGCTAAAATGTGCCCCCATACCTGCTCTTAAAACTCGTGGAGACCAAAGTGAGGCAGAACCTTGTGTGCAAATAATCTGTTTTATATTTGCTGCTGCCGCTGAACGTAACAATGTACCTACGTTACCTGGATCTTGTACATTTTCTAGAATTAACGTATCTACGCTATAGTCAATGGTTGATGCAGTTTTCGGTAAATCGATAATAGCCAAGCAAGGAAGAGTATTACCTAAAGTACTTAAATCTTTATATAAAACTTCGCTAATAATAAAGACATGACCTTGGTGAAGTTCAATGATTTTCTTTAAATCGGGATGTTCTAAGGCTTGTTCAGTCGTAAACAACGAAAAGAGTTTTTTCTGTTGTTGTAACCAAGCTAGACAAAGGTGAGTACCTTCAAGAACTGTTTGTTGATGCTTTTTTCGGGCGCTATTGAGTTCAATTAAACCACGCAAATGTTTAATTTTTGCATTGTCTTTTGATTCTAAAAAAATAACCGCCATAAGGGAATATCCAAAAGGGCGTCATCATACTATGACGCCCTGTGTAATTTAAATTATTAATGATAGCTTGTTACACGTTCAACTTCATTCTTAGAACCGATAATCACAGGAACACGTTGATGAAGTTCTGTAGGTTCAATCTCTAGAATGCGTACACGGCCAGTAGTTGATGCGCCGCCTGCTTGTTCAATGAGCATACTCATTGGGTTGGCTTCATACATTAAACGTAAACGACCAGCTTTTTTCGGGTCTTTTAAGTCATATGGGTAAAGGAAAATACCGCCACGGCATAAAATACGGTGAACATCCCCCACCATACATGCGACCCAACGCATATTGAAGTCTTTTTCACGTACAGATGTTTTACCTGCAAGTAACTCTTCAATATATTGTTTTACTGGTTGTTCCCAATGGCGTTGGTTAGATGCATTAATAGCAAATTCTTGAGTATCTGCTGATACTTGAACATTCTCTGTAGTAAGTAAGAATGTTTGAGTTTCTGGGTCTAACGTAAAGAAAGCTACACCGTTTCCAACTGTTAAAGCCATCATAGTTGATGGGCCATATAACACATAGCCAGCAGCAACTTGTTGAGTACCTGCCTGCATGAAATCTTGTGCTTGTGTAACCGCATTTTTGGCAGGAAGAATCGAGAAGATTGTTCCGACACACATGTTGATATCAATGTTGCTTGAACCATCTAATGGATCAAATAGAACCAAGTATTCGCCGTTTTCTTGTGCTGGTGTAAAATCATCAAGTTCTTCAGATGCAAGACCACCGACGTGAGGATGGACTTTTAAAGCATCGATTAAATAGTCATTAGAAATCACATCAAGTTTTTTCTGTGTTTCACCTTGAACATTTTCGTTACCTGCGCTACCCAAAATTCCAGCCAAGGCACCTTTTTGTAAGGCTTGATCAATGGTTTTACAAGTCGCAGCAATTGTGTCGATGACTTGAGCCAACTCAGGTGTAAGATTCCCTTTTTCTTGTTGTAAAAATTGGGACAATGTGAGGTTGGACATAAAAAAACGCTCCTGTGCGCAAGCATCAAAATGAGTCAGATAAATACGTGGCATATTCTAGATGAGAATGCCGAAAAATAAAAATTATCTTACTTTATTTGTGTTGCATTTATGCTTACAAGCCCCATTTTACGTGGTATGTTGTTTGCATAACAAAGGAATGTAGATTTAGGAGAATCGAAATGACAACTAAGAAGTTTGATGCGACCCCAACAGCAGGTGAACCAATCAATTTAGAAGAAATTTCGAAAGAAAGTGTTCAGGAAGCTTGGAAAGATTATGAGGCAAAACCTGAATATAAAGCTTTTAATAAGCATGATTTGATTGAGTCAATGCAACATTCAGAAGAAGAACAAAACAAATCCTCTTAAAGTAAGAATGTAAAAATAAACGCCCATATGTGGGCGTTTATTTTTTGGGATGTTTTATTTTAATAGAGGAGGAACCGCTTCATAGTTAATTTCAACGCGGCGGTTTTCTTTCCAAGCTGATTCATCATGACCAGGATTAACAGGCGCTTCTTTACCATAACTTACAGCTTCAAGTTGTTGAGGGTTTACACCACTGGTAATGAGGTAATTCTGAACTGCTTTTGCACGACGCTCACCCAAGGCCATGTTGTATTCGCGTGTACCGCGCTCGTCTGTATGACCAGTTAATGCAACTTTTGAATTTGCATTTGCCATGAGGAACTGAGCATGAGCCTGAAGTGTTTGGTAATCTTCAGTAGATAAATCACTACTGTCATAATCGAAGTGAACGACGCGTTTCGCTAGGGCAGCCTTGTTTGCCTCAGTTACACCTTTTGAAGAAGCACCTGCTAGATTTTGAGCATTTAATGCAGCATCTTCACTTAAGCCTGTCGTATTTACTGTGCTTGGGTTAGTTGTACCTGTAGTTGCCGTTGTTGCTGGCTTACGACTTGCACAACCTGTCATGACAAGTGCCGCACTAAGTAGAGGAAAGGCCAAATATTTAATTGATTTCATCATCATCTCCATCAATGGAATAAAAAGTTATTTAGGTGCCCAGGCTGGTTCACGTACTTCACCTTGTTCACTCGGTAAATTCATACGGAAACGACCATCAGTGGACATGATAGACAGTAAACCACGGTTCCCTTCACGAGTTGCATAAACCACCATTTGCCCATTTGGTGAGAAACTTGGTGATTCATCTAAACTAGTTGGGGTAAGAATATTGACAATGCCTGTATTAATATCTTGGATCGCAACTTTATAGTTACTACCACTTGGTCGATGCACGAGTGCAATTTTTTTACCATCTGCACTTAAAGTGCCACGAGCATTAAATGACCCTTTAAATGTTAAGCGTTTTACTGAGCCATTCCCAAAATCATAGCGATAAATTTGAGGAGAGCCTCCACGGTCAGATGTAAAAATAAAAGCTTTTCCATCTGGTGTGTAACGCGCTTCAGTATCAATTCCCGAGTCATTTGTCATGCGTTTGACTTGGCGAGTTGATAAATCCATTTGATAAATTTCAGGGTTACCATTCATCGATGCTGTAAATAGCATTGATTTGCCATCTGGTGAAAAGCTTGGTGCACCATTTAAGCCTTTAAAACTCGTAAGTACTTCACGTGTTCCAGTAGAGAGATCTTGTAAATAAATGGCTGGACGTTTAGTTTCAAAAGAAACATAAGCAATTTTTTTAGCGTCAGGAGTCCATGCCGGAGACAAAATCGGGTCACGTGAAGAGAGAACGGTTTTTGGTTGTTCACCATCTGTATCGGCGATTTGTAAGGTATAACGTTCAGCAGGAGTGGCAGGATTACGTAATACATAAGCGATACGACCACTAAAATCGCCTGGAATTCCGGTTAAGGCCTGATAAATAGCGTCACTTACCATATGTCCTGCTTGACGTATGCGTGAAGCAGGAACATTTAACAATTCATTCAGAAGATATTGCTGTTTTTGTACATCATAAAGTTGGTAATGGACTTCAAACCCGTCAGCTGTTTGCTTAATTTGTCCAGTAACAACATAAGGAATACCCGCAGCTTGCCAATCAGATGCTTGAATCTGGTTAATAGCAGCATTTGCAGGTAAATTTTTTGATGAACTTGTGAAACGTCCTGAGCGGTTCAAGTCAGTTTCAACAATAGGATAAAGTCCATTGTCGTTATTAAAAGGCACAATAGCGATTTTAGGCGCCTGATCAGGTGCTTTTGCAATCTCTAAATGTAATTGAGCAAAGGCAGCTGTTGGTGCAAGAGGACTTAATGCTGTAAGTAGCGTTAAGGCTAGAAGGTGTTTGCGGCTCGTTTTCATAGGTTTAAAGTCATTGAAGGTATTTTTGTGACTGGTGATTTTGTAGCATAGTTACATGCTTCAAACTATTTAAAGCATGTAACTCTTACAAAATTATTGTGCTCTGAAAGTAGAGGTAACGCTTCGCGCTTCTCGTCTTGCATCAGGGTCCGATGGCATTGGGTAGGGAGCAGACGCCTGAATTGCAGCTTTGATACTTGCATCCAATGCATCATCTCCACTTGACCGTGTAATAACAATCGAGCTAACACTACCTGAGTCAGACAGGGTAAATCTAACGCTAACAGTTTTACCACTGCTTCCTGTAGGAACATCCCAAGCACGACGAATTTTCTGCTCAAAATCACGTTTAGCCGAAGATGCAATTTTTTTAGCTTCACCTTTTTTCTGGGCAGCTTCTTCTTGAGCTTTTTTAGCAGAGGCAGCTTTTTCTTCGGCCTCAATTTCGGCTTTACGTCTAGCATCTTCTGCTGCTTTTTGTTGTTTGGCTTTTGCATCAGCCTCAGCTTTACGTTTAGCGTCTTCTGCTGCTTTTTGCTGTTTAGCTTTCGCATCGGCCTCAGCTTTGCGTTTAGCATCTTCAGCCGCTTTTTGCTGTTTAGCTTTCGCATCGGCCTCAGCTTTGCGCTTAGCATCTTCAGCTGCTTTTTGCTGCTTGGCTTTTGCATCAGCCTCAGCTTTATGTTTAGCATCTTCAGCTGCTTTTTGCTGTTTAGCTTTCGCATCGGCCTCGGCTTTACGTTTCGCGTTATCAGCTGCTTGTTGCTTAGCCTTAGCATCTGATTCAGCTTTACGTTTGGCGTCTTCGGCAGCTTTTTGCTGTTTGGCTTTCGCATCTGCTTCGGCTTTTCGTTTAGCTTCTTGTTGTGCTTGAAGTTTAGCGTTTTCAGCCTTTTGAGCTTCACGTTTTAGTCTTGCTTCAGTCTCCGCTTTACGTTTAGCTTCCTCAGTTGCTTTTTGTCTAGCTTTCGCATCGGCCTCAGCTTTTGCATTTTGTTCGGCTTTTCGTTTTTGTTCAGCTTCAGCTCTCGCTTTAGCCTCCGCTTGACGCTTAGCTTCGGCCTGTTGCTTCTGTGCTTCCTCTAAACGTTGTTGCTCTGCAGCTTGCTTTGCTTTAGCAGCTTCTTCAGCTTTACGCTTTTCCTCAGCTAATTTTGCTTGTTGTGCCTGCTCAGCTTTTTGCTTTTGAGCAGCAAGTTGTTGTGCTGTTGGAGGAGGAGGGGCAGCTGGAAGATTTTGAGGAAGAGTTTCATCCACAATCGGGCTTAGAACTTCTTCAGCCTGATTTTCTGCTACGGTTGGTTGCTCAACTTCTTTTGCCAAAGGTGGTGGTAAATCTTCTGGTTTAACTAAAACAGTGGTCAGCTTTTTTGGTTGTTCAGGTGGTTTACTCAAGCCTAAAAAAAGCAAGCCAACAATGGCAATTGCATGAACTCCAAGGGTGAAGCTCAATGCTATTGCATTTTGTTTAAAAGGAGGCTTTTGATTTTTATTCATAGCTTATTTTAAAGGCTCTGTCAGAAGGCCAACTTGAGTTAAACCTGCTTCTTGTAAACTTGCCATCAATGATACGACTTCTCCATAAGGGCGAGTCTTATCACCATTCACTAAAACTGTAAGTTGTTTGTTTTCCTGCTCAGCTTGTTTTTGTGCTTCACTTAAAACAGTCTCAAGTTTTTCAAGAGAAAGTGGCTCATTATCTTTGTAATCTTCATATTGAAGGTAAATATTGCCATCTTTACCAATCGTGACCATGGCTGGCATATCTTTTGATTCAATTGGATGGTTATTTGCCTGAGGTAAATCGACTTTAATACCACTGGTAATCATGGGAGCAGTCACCATGAAAATCACTAAAAGTACCAGCATTACATCGATATAAGGCACGACGTTCATGTCACTTTTTAATGGTTTTTTTATGCGCTCAAAGCGCCCTGAACGCTGAATGGCCATTATGCATCTTCCTGTGACGAACCCACAGATTGACGTTGCAATAAAGCAATCATCTCTTCGGCAAATAATGCACGATCAGAGTAGACACTTTCGCTTTTAGCCGTAAAGTGGTTAAAAGCCAATACCGCAGGAATTGCAGCAAATAGACCAATTGCAGTTGCAATAAGGGCCTCGGCAATACCTGGCGCAACTGTTGCTAACGTCACTTGGTCAACAGCAGCCAAACCAATAAAAGCATTCATGATTCCCCAAACAGTACCGAATAAACCGATATATGGGGCAACCGAACCGATACTTGCTAAAGTACCTAAACCATATTCCAAGCTACCCTGATCACGACTTAAACCGACACGTAAAATACGTTCTGTTCCTTCGATCATTTGTGAGGTAGGAGCTTGGCGTTTTTTGAGTTTAAAAAACTCACTTAATCCTTGATAAAAGATATCTTCAAGGCCTGAGCGTTTTGAATTGAGTTGTGCGTTGTTGTAAAGCGTATTGAGTTCAGCACCAGACCAGAACATTTTTTGGAAATGTTCATCATCTTGGCGTGCTTTTTTATAACTCATATGTAACTTGGCAATCAGGTACCAACTAAAAATTGATGCTAACAATAAAATCAGCATGACCAACTGGACGACTGGACTTGCTTGTAAAATAAGGTCAGAAATATGCAGGGTTGATTCAATGTTTGTTGCCATAGTTACATATGCCGGTTGTTTTTTTAGTCTTGTTCCAATTCTTTACGAATAAGATCACGTATTTCTTCCGGAAGACGACGTGGCATTAGATCTTTACTTAAACATGCCAACTCAACCTCACCAGAAGCAAGCAAGATTTCACCACGATAAATATTTTGTTGCAACACAAATGACGCAGCTTTACATGAAACTACACGTGCTGTAACAGTAATTAAGTCATCCATTAAAATAGGACGCATATATTTTACGTCAATTTTATATACTACAAAGTTGTAGTCTTTTTGATGCCAGTAATGGTCAACGCCAGCAGCGCGGAGCCATTCTGTACGGGTACGTTCCATATAGCGAATGTGGTTGGCATGGTAAACAATACCACCTGCGTCCGTATCTTCAATATAAACACGAATGTTGAATTCAAAATGATTCGCCATGAGAGTATTCCGTTTTAGTTCACTATAGAGCTTTATATTTAAAATATGACTGTTGAATAAAATATCAGTTCTATCCAAAGCCATACATCTGCTTTTAAATACGGGGCAGTTTAGCAGATTGCATACTAAGTCCTATGGCACAACCTTTCAATCGCGACTGCTGTCTTTCTTCTTTAAAATGGAACACTCTATGGTGAACATATTGTTAAGTTACGACTGTTTCCATGCAGCCTGAACTTGTTTAGCAATATTTGGATAGTCTAAAACGAATCTTATATGCAGCTCGGTTCCTGTCTTTAAGGCCTTATCATCTACTATAAAAGAAGGGTTATGATTCGGTGCAGCTTGGCTTAAGTCCTGATTTTCAGGTGTTGCTCCTAAGAAAACGAAGAAAGAGGGCATTAATTTCCCATAATAGGCAAAATCTTCACTTGCACTTGCATTATGGTCCAAAACATGAAGATTCGAATCTCCAACAGTTTTGGCTAATGTTGGCTGGATAAGTTGAGTAAGAGCTTTATTATTCATGGTTACTGGAGCATAAGGCGCAATTTCAACTTTTGCTGTTACCTCATTGGCTTGAGCGTTATTTTCCACCAGAGTTGGTAAGCTCTTTAGGATATTTTCTCGGATCTGTTCGTTATTGGATCGAATAGTACCGATCATATTGACCTGTTCAGGAATCACATTTCCAGCTGTACCGCCTTGAATATTGCCAATACTAATAACGCCCATACCTTGGGTTAGGTCGGTTCTTCGGCTAATAAGACTTTGTAAATTATTAATCATTTGAGCTGATGCATAAATTGGATCTCTGCCTAACCAAGGGGTAGAGCCATGAACCTGTTTGCCGTTAACTTGAATACGTAAGTGATCGGCACTGTTTAAAATAGCACCATCTTTATAATATAGATGTCCGCTTTTCATGCCGGACATGACATGCATGCCAAAAATAGCTTCTGGTTTGTAGTCTTTAAATGCACCATCCGCAATCATTTTTCTTGAGCCGATTTGATCACCATGCGTGAAGTTATCTATATCTGCTCCACCTTCTTCAGCTGGCTGAAATACAAAAACTACAGTGCCTGATATTTTATCTTTATTGGCCGCCAATATCTTTGCTGCACCTAATAACATTGCAGTGTGCGCATCGTGTCCACAAGCATGCATCACATAAGTTTCTTTACCTTGATAAATTGCCTTTTGTTTACTAGCAAATGGCACACCACTTTTTTCTTCCATAGGTAGCGCATCCATATCTGCTCTAAGCGCAATAATAGGGCCGGGGTTATTCCCTTTTAAAATGCCGATTACCCCTGTTTTTGCATAACCTGTTTTGACTTGAATGCCATAAGACTTTAATTCTTTTTGAACCAATGCAGATGTTTTAAATTCCATATTGCCTAGTTCAGGGTACTCATGGATGTGTTGTCTTAATTGAATGAACTGATTTTCATTTTGTTGTGTAGCATCTTTTACCCAATCCGCTAGGCTCAATTGACTTATTAGGGCAAGTGGAAAAATTAAAGCGGCTTTTTTGTACATATCCTTATCCTAAAAATATTATTGTTCAGAAGATTTAATATCTAGATTTCTTATAATTCAGTTTTTAAAAATATTAAAAAATCAATAAGGTATAACGAAAGACTTAAAAGGTATAGAGTGGCTAATTTATTGATAAGACAATTTTTATTTGAGTTAAAAAGAATAGTTAAATAAAAAAAGGAAGAGAAAATTCTCTTCCTTTGATTAGTTTTTAGGCTCAGGTGGCGTCATGCCAAACTGCAAATAAGATTGGTTGGTTGCAATGCGACCTCGTGCAGTACGCATAACATAACCTTGCTGAATTAAATAAGGTTCAATAACATCTTCAAGTGTTCCGCTATCTTCAGCCATAGCAGCTGCAAGGGCTTCAACACCAGCAGGTCCCCCATCAAAACGTTCTAACAGCATACTTAAATAACGTCGGTCTAAGGTGTCTAAACCAGCTTTATCGACACTAAGCATATCAAGCGCACGTTGTGCCATTTCATGGTTAACTTCGCCTGTACCTTTTACTTGTGCATAGTCACGTACACGGCGTAATAAACGATTGGCAATACGCGGTGTTCCGCGTGAACGGCGTGCAACTTCTTCTGCACCCTCAACTGTAATGGGTACATCCATGAGGTTTGCAGATCGTGACACGATGTGAGTTAAGTCTTCTACAGAATAGAATTCAAGACGTTGCACAATACCGAAACGGTCACGTAGAGGCGAGGTGAGTAAGCCGGCACGTGTGGTCGCAGCAACGAGCGTAAAAGGTGGTAAATCGAGTTTAATTGAACGAGCAGCAGGACCTTCACCAATCATGATATCAAGTTGGTAATCTTCCATTGCCGGATAAAGAATTTCTTCAATCACTGGTGAAAGACGGTGAATTTCATCAATAAATAAAACATCGCCTTCTTCAAGGTTAGTCAGCATTGCAGCCAAATCCCCCGCACGCTCTAAAACAGGCCCTGAAGTGGATTTGAGATTGCCACCCATTTCACGCGCAATAATATTGGCAAGCGTGGTTTTTCCTAAGCCCGGTGGACCGAAAATCAGTGTGTGATCGAGTGCCTCACCACGACCACGAGCCGCACCGATGAAAATTTCCATTTGCTCGCGTACGACTGGTTGCCCGATATAATCGGCAAGTGAAGTCGGTCGAATAGCCCGATCAAAATGATCTTCAGGTTTTTCTGTTCCACTGATTAGACGGTCTTGCATAGGTGTGTTTACTTCATCATTGATTTAAGTGCAGCACGAATAATATCGGCTGATTCAGTGTAATCGGCTTTAACCGCCGCAACAGCTTTTTGTGCCTCAAGAGGTTTATAACCTAGTGACTGTAAGGCTGCTTCTGCTTCTGCAACAGGTGAGTTCGAAACAAATTGAATCTGAGGCAGGGCCGCAGCGCTAGAAGTTCCTTGTGCCAAAGTTTTAAAACGGTCACGAAGTTCAATCATTAAACGTTCAGCTGTTTTTTTGCCTACACCCGGAACTTTAACCAAAGTATTCACATCGTCATGTTCAATTGTGTGTACCAGCAATTCAACACTTAACGTAGAAAGAATACCTAATGCCATTTTCGGGCCCACACCATTTACTTTTAGTAAGGTGCGGAAAATAGTTTTCTCTTGAGCATCACTAAAACCATAAAGCTGCTGGGCATCTTCACGGACGACCAAATGCGTCCATAGCGTAACTTTCTGGCCTTTTTGTAATTGGCAAAATGTTGAAAGTGGTGTATCAATTTCATAGCCCACACCATTTACATTCAGTAAGACAGTTGGGGCTTCTAGGGCAAACACTTCGCCAATTAAACATCCGATCATAGCGTAATTTCACTTATTCATAACTGTAAATCTGGTCGTTCTAAATGTATTAAAACGACACTAGCTGTATTTCTTTCTATATTAAGGCAGCTTAAAACAAGCCGATTTTATTACCTTGTAGCTCTTGAGCCAAGCTATAAGCCTGATGATCTGAAAACTTACTAATAATATCGAGTACCTGCATGATATTGCTGTAGTGGTTATTACTAAAGCGAGCACCGTACAAATTAAGAATAGACATCAAGCGCTGTTCTTTAAAGCTTAAAGATTTATGCGGCATCGTTAAGGGAACAAATGCATCAAGAATAGTTTGCAAACTTTGGTGAGCAATAATTTCTAAACCAGACTTTTGTGGGTGTTCAAAGATTTTTTCACGTGCCAGATTTTTGGCTGTTTCAATACCTGCCGCAATATCAGGCGAACAGTACTGTAAAAGACTACCTTTGAGCTGACCAGTAATAATTTCATAATGATGTTTGGCAAAAGCTGTAGTGACTTCATCAACCAGACGCTTCATAACACGACCACGCAATGCCGAAATTTTTTGTTGCCATGTACTGCTTGGAAGTGATAGCTCTTCAGGTTGGCCATAATCTGCAATCAAGTTGAGAAAAATCGGTTCAACCTCTTGGTAATTCAGCATATTTAGAATAATGCCATCTTCTAAATCGATGAGGGCATAGCAAATATCATCGGCAGCTTCTAACAAATAGGTAAGTGGATGACGGCAGTAATGATATTCACCTAATTGAATAAGTCCGAGCTGCTCAGCAATTTGTTTTAAAATTTCTTTTTCTGATTGATAACAACCAAATTTCGCTCGTTGGTGGGATGGACGATCACCTTGAGACGCGATTGTTTTTGAAAGCCAAGGATATTTTAAATAAGCGCCTAAGGTCGCGTAAGTTAAACGCATGCCTCCATCATCTGGATGATAGTCAATACGGGTTAATAAGCGTAATCCTTGGGCGTTGCCTTCAAACTGACGGACATCGGCTTCTTCTTCGGGAGTTAATTTTTTTAAAAAATCATTATGTGAGGCATCGTCAAACCATTCACGAATTGCATATTCACCTGCATGCCCGAAGGGTGGGTTGCCAATGTCATGAGCAAGGCAGGCCGCTTGAATAATTGCGCCGACATCGGCAGGAGAAATCCAGACAGGTAATTCATCTTTAATTTTTTCGGCTGCCAGCATGCCCATGGAACGGCCAATACAGGAAACTTCAAGCGAGTGAGTTAAACGGGTATGAATGCCATCATGCTGTGCTAAAGGATGAACTTGAGTCTTGCGGTTTAACTGACGAAAACTTTGTGAAAATATAATGCGGTCATAATCTTTATGAAATGGGCTTCGAGCCAGCTCTGTACTGCTTTTTTTACTACCTAAACGAACTGCAGACAGCAGTTCTAACCAACGCATTTGTTCCATTTATCATTATTCAAAACTATAAAGCTTGATCATGCCAAAAAAATGCTAAAAGCACTAGCTTGGTGCGACATAGTTTGTCTTAGTTCAGGTTTTATTATGTTATTGAATAAACATGAAACAATTTATTTTGAGCGAGAATGATTAAAAAAATGATTTTGAACAAAAAACACATCACTTCTTGCAGAATTAGGTTACAGAATACTGATTCTACATCTAGCTGATTTTAGCAAGACACAGTAGAATATGCGCTCTCTCTAAAGTCACATTGCGGTAAGGTTCACAAGACCTGCCCGTGGAGCCAAAATCAACATGTTTATCGTGGCCGGTGCAGCAGCACATTCTTCTTTTAAGAAAGCTCAACTATTAACACGTTTATCGTCAATTAGTTCTGTTCAATCTTTTGACAGCCAATGGGTCTATTTGTTTGATCAAGCGCTCAACGAGCAGCAACATCAATCTGCTTTGCAATTATTAAATGACGGTGAGTCTTTTGAACTTCGTCAACCTGCAAGTGATGAGATTCAGATTTTAGTAACACCACGTGTGGGTACGATTTCACCTTGGTCATCTAAAGCGACTGACATTTTCAAAAACTGTAATACTCCAGTTCACCGTTTAGAACGTGGTCTTTTATTTACCTTAAAAGGTGTTTCTGAAATTTCTAATGAAGTAAAACAAGTACTTCATGACCGTATGACTGAAACTGTTTTTGCACAAATTGAAGATGCAAAAGCACTGTTTTCAGAAACAGCACCAAAACCTTTAAATTCAATTGATATTTTAGGTCAAGGTAAAGAAGCATTAGTAAAAGCCAACAACGAATTTGGTTTTGCGTTATCTGAACAAGAAATTGATTATTTAACTGAAGCATTTACTCGACTTGGTCGTAACCCAAATGACATCGAGTTGATGATGTTTGCACAAGCAAACTCTGAACACTGTCGTCATAAAATCTTCGGTTCTGAATGGACAATTGATGGTGAAAAACAACCATTATCATTGTTCCAAATGATTAAAAACACTTATAAAGAATCTCCAACTGACGTGTTATCAGCATATAAAGATAACGCATCTGTAATTGTTGGTTATGACACGATGCGTTTTTATCCGAAAGCAGATGAAAACGGTCATTTTGTTTACAAATATAAGAGCCAAGCTGCACACATTTTAATGAAGGTTGAAACTCACAACCATCCAACAGCAATTTCTCCATTTGCTGGTGCAGCAACAGGTTCAGGCGGTGAAATCCGTGATGAAGGTGCAACTGGTCGTGGTGGTAAACCGAAAGCAGGTTTAACAGGCTTTACAGTTTCTAACTTAAATATTCCTGGTTTTGAACAACCTTGGGAAGAAAACTACGGTAAACCTTCACGTATGGCATCGCCATTACAAATTATGATTGAAGGTCCATTAGGTGGCGCGGCATTTAACAATGAATTTGGTCGCCCTGCATTAAATGGTTATTTCCGTACTTTCGAACAAAACGTAAATGGTGAAGTGAAGGGTTTCCATAAGCCAATCATGATCGCGGGTGGTTACGGTAACATTCGTCCTGACCATGTAGAAAAAGATGCGATTCAACCGGGTGACTTGCTCATTGTATTGGGTGGCCCTGCGATGTTAATCGGTCTTGGTGGTGGCGCAGCCTCTTCTGTAGACAGCGGTACAATGGGTGAAAGCCTTGAT
The DNA here is from genome assembly GCF_033599315.1 of Acinetobacter sp. OYA S30. NCBI lineage: Bacteria > Pseudomonadati > Pseudomonadota > Gammaproteobacteria > Moraxellales > Moraxellaceae > Acinetobacter > Acinetobacter sp. OYA S30. The sequence continues at coordinate 33,118 of NZ_JAWVAV010000028.1, read as the reverse complement.
TTCGCATCTGTACAACGTGAAAACCCAGAAATGGAACGTCGTTGTCAGGAAGTGATTGATACTTGCTGGCGTTTAGAAGACTTCAACCCAATCGTGTCTATTCATGACGTAGGTGCTGGTGGTTTATCAAATGCAATGCCTGAGCTTGTAAACGATCATGAGTTAGGTGCAGTTCTTAACCTTCGTAAGATTCCTTCATTAGAGCCGGGCATGAGCCCAATGGAAATCTGGTCAAATGAAGCACAAGAGCGTTATGTTCTTGCAATTCGTCCAGAGTCTTTAGAACAGTTCGAATCAATCTGTGCTCGTGAACGTTGTCCATTTGCCGTGTTAGGTGAAGCAACTGAAGCTCGTCACTTAACTGTTGAAGATCCATTGTTCCAAAACAATGCAGTTGATATCCCAATGCAAGTGATGCTTGGTGGTACACCGCGTATGCAACGTTCTTATGAAACAATTGAACGTAAAGGCAACGAATTTGACGCTTCAAAAGTTGATTTGAAAGATGCGATTTTCCGTGTATTGAAAAATCCTACAGTTGCGTCTAAATCATTCTTGATCACCATTGGTGACCGTTCAATTACAGGTATGGTTGCACGTGACCAAATGGTTGGTCGTTGGCAGATTCCTGTTGCAGATGCAGCAGTAACGACTACAAGCCTACAAGGCTTCACTGGTGAAGCAATGGCAATGGGTGAACGTCCACCAGTTGCATTGTTAAATCCAGCAGCGTCTGCTCGCTTGGCAGTTGCTGAAGCAATTACCAATATTGCATGTGCAAACATTGAACAAATTAGCGATATCAAACTTTCTGCAAACTGGATGGCTGCTGCTGGTCAAAAAGGTGAAGACCAAGCATTGTTTGAAGGTGTGAAAGCAATTGGTATGGAAATGTGTCCTGCTTTGGGAATTGCGATTCCTGTAGGTAAAGACTCACTTTCAATGCGTACGACTTGGAATGATAACGGTGAAGATAAAGCTGTAACATCTCCAATGACTGGCGTAATTACTGCATTTGCTCCAGTAGCTGATGTTCGTAAGACTTTAACACCTGAACTTAAGAATTTAGAAGACTCAGTACTTGTCCGTATTGATTTATCTAAAGGACAATTCCGTTTAGGTGGTTCGATTCTTGCGCAAGTATATAAAGCAATTGGTTCAGTCACTCCAGATGTTGATAGTTTTGATGATTTCAAAGCGTTCTTTGCTTTAATTCAAGACTGGAATAACCGTGGCTTGATTCAGGCTTACCATGACATCGGTGATGGTGGTTTACTCGCAACTGTAGCTGAAATGATGTTCGCTTCGCGTTTAGGCGTAGCATTAGAAGATCAGACTACTGCTGGTTTATTTGCAGAAGAAATTGGTGCAGTAGTTCAAATCAAAGCAGCTGACTGGGAAGCTTTACAAGCAGAAGTTGCTGCTTCTAGCTTAAAAGATGCAATTGCAGTAGTTGGTCGCGTAAACAATACAGATCAATTATCTGTAAATGGCTTAACTTTAGAGCGTGCAGAGTTACAACAGGCTTGGTCTGAAGTATCTCATCAGATCCAACGTTTACGTGATAACGTTGAAACTGCTGACCAAGAATTTGCTTTAATTACTGATAAATCACATCAAGGTTTAATTGCAAAACCTACATTTGATTTAAATGAACCTATCGAAGCACCGTTTATTAATAGCCGTCGTCCGAATATGGCAATCTTGCGTGAGCAGGGTGTAAATGGTCATATTGAAATGGCAGCAGCTTTCGATAAAGTTGGCTTTAACACAATTGACGTACACATGAGCGACTTACTTGCTGGTCGTGTGAGCCTAAGTGATTTCGAAGGTTTAGTGACTTGTGGCGGTTTCTCTTACGGTGACGTAATGGGTGCAGGCGGCGGCTGGGCAAAATCAGTTCTGTTCAATGCAAAACTACGTGATCAGTTTGAACAATTCTTCCATCGTGAAGGTACATTTAGCTTAGGTATCTGTAATGGTTGCCAAATGTTGTCACAATTAGCGCCACTTATTCCGGGTGCTGAACACTGGCCACGTTTCCACCGCAATATGTCAGAAGTTTTTGAAGCACGTAGCGTAAACGTTCGTGTTGAAAAATCAGTTTCTGTATTACTTGATGGTATGGAAGGTTCGATTTTACCGATTGCTGTAGCACATGGTGAAGGCCGTGCAGTTGCTAGCGAAGCTGATATTGCAAGCTTAAATGCAGCGAATCAGGTTGCATTGCGTTATGTTGACAGCCATGGTAACCCAACTCAACATTATCCATTGAACCCAAATGGTTCACCGGAAGCGATTACGGGTGTAACGTCTAAAGATGGTCGTGCTACGATCATGATGCCGCACCCTGAGCGTACTTTCCGTGCTATCCAGCATTCTTGGAAACCAGAAGAGTGGACTGAAGACGGTGCTTGGTTACGTATGTTCCGTAACGCACGTAAGTTTATTGGTTAATATAAAAATTGAAATAAGCCACCGTAAGGTGGCTTATTTGTATGTAGTACAATGTGAATAGAATAAATAGTAGAGAAGAAAAATGAAGTCAAAAATCCATTTCCGTGAGTTTGCACTTTTGATGGCATTACTCATGTCTATCGTGTCTTTTTCGATAGATGCTGTGTTGCCTGCTTTAGGTGAGGTTGGACGAGTTTTTGAATTAAAGAATAATAATCAGACCCAGTGGGTCATTATTGGTATTTTCTCCGGCATGACAATAGGGCAGTTGATTGCAGGACCACTTTCCGATGCGATTGGACGAAAACGTATTTTATTTACCGGTATTATCATCTACTTTTTGGGAAGTTTATTGTGCTTTACCACACAAAGTTTTGAATGGTTTTTAGTAGGTCGCTTTATTCAAGGTATTGGAGTTTCAGGTCCTTATGTTGCCTCAATTTCCATTGTGCGAGATAAATACAGCGGCGCTCAAATGGCCCGTATTATGTCCTTAATCATGATGGTATTTATGGTCGCTCCAGCGATTGCACCAAGTCTGGGACAACTCATTATTCATTTCTTTGGTTGGCGTGATATTTTTGTTTTATATATGATCTATGCCACAGTCGTTGGAGTGTGGGTCGCTTTACGATTAGAAGAAACGTTGCTACCAGAAAACCGTTTACCTATGCGTTTACAAGCATTTCAAGATGCGTTCAAAGAAGTTGTAAGTAATAAAACCACCATGAGCTATTTATTATGTGCAGGCTTTTGCTTTGGTGGATTTATTGGTTACTTAGGTACTTCTCAGCAAATTTTTATGCAGCAGTTTGGTAAAACAGGGCAAGAGTTTAGTGCTTATTTTGCTGTGCTTGCTGGTGTGATGGGCATTGCTTCATTTACCAATTCTAAAATTGTCATGAAGTTTGGTATGCGTCCAATCTGTATTTATGGCTTTCTCGGTCTGTGCTTAATTTCATTAATTTTCTTAGGGATTCAACTTATAGGTGTGACTGTAGCATTTTGGATGTTTATGCTTTATGCCTGTATTTTATTTTTATTATTTGGAACTTTATTTGGTAATTTAAACGCGATTGCAATGGAACCTATGGGACATGTAGCCGGTATGGCATCAGCTATTATTGGTGCAGCTTCGTCCGTATTGTCACTTATTCTTGCCTCTATTATTGGGCAATTATATAACGGCACACTAATTCCAATGACTTGCGGTTTTGTCATTTTATGTGGTTTAGCATTTATGATGACAGTATATGAGAACAGATATTTAAAGGAATCGAATGTTTAAAATGATCCAGAATAATGATAGCTCACTGAATTAGATAAATTTTCTTTAAACTTAAAGTAAAGGTAAGAAAATACGTTTTTTAAGGACTTTAAGAAAATCTATAAGAGTATAGACATAAGTGTATTTAAACCCTTATGCTTGGATTGCTGTTGGTTCAATTTTTGCTTTCTCTGTAACAACGATAAAAATCGGAGATCAAAATGATGAAAAACAAAAATCACATAAGAACGATGTACACAAGAGATAAAGGCTGGCGTTTATTTGGCTTGGCGCTTGCCATACAAATACTTTTTATTGGAGCAAATTATTTAGCAATGATGAGCTGACTTTGATTCGGAGTCTTCTTAAAGGGTATGATTTAAAGCAAATTTACTAGTTTTGAGTCATTCTATTCATGTTAAAGCTGATTTATTACGTACCAGAGTCACATCTTGAGTCGACTAAACAGTCTATATTTGCGGCCGGAGCAGGTGGGATAGGGAACTATGAACAATGTGCTTGGCAAGTTAAAGGAATAGGGCAATTCAAGCCAGTTAAAGGAGCTGACCCTTATATTGGAGAGCTAGGTGAACTTGAGCAAGTTGACGAATGGCGTGTTGAAACGATTGTGCTTGAAGAAAAGGCAAGTGCAGTGGCAAAAGCATTAAAGGCAAGCCATCCTTACGAAGAGCCTGCCTTTGAGTTTATTCAAATCATAGAAGTTGATTTTTAATTAAACTGTGAAAAGTCCGGTTTACGTTTTTGCATAAATGCCTGCACAGCTTCTAGCATTTCTGGTGATTGAACGCGTTGCATAAAGATTTCTGCTTCATGGTCAATACATTCAATAATCTGATCTAAATCATGTTTCATTAATGCTTTGGTTTGTTTTAATGAAGCAAGCGGTAAAGCTGTTAAGTGTTGGGCAGTTGCCTGAGCAGTGGCATAAGCATCTTCAACGATTTCATTAACTAAACCAGCTTGTACAGCAGTTTCTGCATTGAACTTTTTCGCAGTAAACAGAAGTTCAGCTGCTTTGTGATAACCAGCTTGTTTAACCAATAATTGACTTGCACCACCTTCAGGAGAAAGCCCAAGGCTAACAAAAGGAATTTGAAAGAGGGCCGTATTGTCGGCAAAAACGAGGTCTGCCTGTAATAAAATCGTAACACCAATACCAATTGCCACGCCTTTTACTGCAATAATAAGCGGCTTCGATAATCTGGCAGCAGATTTAAGGAGTACAAATGGAGGAACTTGACCTGCTGGACCAGCATTCGGATTTTGTACAAAACCCATAAAATCTTTCATGTCATTACCAGCGGTAAAATCATGTTCGGCACCACGTAGAACGATTACTCGTACATCTTTACTTTGGTCGGCTTCATCAAGTGCTTTGGCAATCCATAAGTAAAGTTCGCCATATAATGCATTTTTTGCTTCTGGGCGATTTATGGCTAAGGTGAGTACGCCACCTTCTAAATTTGCTTGTAAATGTTGATGAGGTTGTTGAATACAGCTAAGTGTCATCGTACTATCCTTGCTTTAAACCACGTTGTTGATTTTTAGGTTCTCATTATGGCGCATATTTTTTGTAATGAGCGTAACTGGTGAGTTCATAAAAAGTGAAAAACTAATTATGTATACATTTGACTATCTCGTTTTTATAGGTCGTTTTCAGCCATTTCATTTGGCACATATGCAAACGATTGAAATTGCACTGCAACAAAGTCGCTATGTGATTTTGGCTTTAGGTTCTGCCCAAATGGAACGTAATATAAAAAATCCGTTTCTTGCAATTGAACGAGAACAAATGATTTTATCTAATTTTTCATTAGATGAGCAAAAGCGCATTCGTTTTGTACATGTGGTTGATGTTTATAATGATGAGAAGTGGGTAAAACAGGTTAAATCATTAGTAAATGGTGTAATAGAACCGAACTCAAAAGTTGGTTTGATTGGCCACTTCAAAGATGAGTCATCTTATTATTTACGACTATTTCCAGAATGGGTGATGGTCGAACTTGATAGCTTGAAAGATTCGATTTCTGCCACTCCAATGCGTGAAGCCTACTATCAGGGCAAAATTAAAACGGATGCATTTCCCAAAGGCACCATTCAATTTTTGGAAGAATTCCAAAATACACCGTTATATTTACAGCTACAGCAAAAGTTTTTACAGGCAGACCATTCAAATATTGAGGAAACCGTGTCGTCTCATAAAGAATGATTCGATCTAACTAAAGAATCTCTGGTTTTTAAAAGTAGATTGAATTTTTTGATGCTTTTTTGAGTCTACTTTAAAAACCTGCAAATTGTTGTGTCCAATAGCTTCTTTGTTTAGCAGACTGGTCAGAAGCACATGCAATGGCATATTCGGTATATCTAGGGTTCATGATATTACTGCAATGCAGAGGACTGGCGATCCATTTAGCCATGACCTCATTTAAAGTTTTTTGTCCACTCGCGACATTCTCACCATTGGCTTTACTCAGCATATGATATTTTTTTAATCTCGCTCTTAAATCTAAACCTGTTGAGCCAACATGCCCAAGAAAGTTGTTATTTGCCATATCTTTAGAGTGAGCACTTGCACCTTGATATAAATTATTATTCCAGCTTAAAGGTTTAGCTGCAGAAAAATACTGCTGACCACATTGACGAGGATGTTGTCGAATTTCATTAATTGCATTAAGCACAGCTTGCCGGTAAGCAGGATTTTGTAAATCTTGGCAGCTTATTTCTATCGATGATTTTTGAACTTGTGGTGTAGAAGAGCTCAGTGTAGGAGGAGTGCTTGATGAATTAACGGAGCAGGCAGCAATAACAAGGCTACAAGGCAATAAAGTACAAACTTTTAGTAGATTCATAGCAATGCCTGAGTTCGAGTTATTTTAATATTTTTATCATACGCCAAATTAAAATAGCTGAGCAATTTATGTGCATGTAAAAAAGCGAGTATTCAACTCGCTTTTTTGTTACTCAAGCTTATTAAGCTGTTTGTAATGCTTTTAATGCTTTTAAATCTTCTAAAACCTGTTCAGCATGGCCGGCTGCTTTCACCTTACGGTAACTTTTAACTAAGGTTTTATTGTGGAAAATAAAAGTAGAGCGTTCGATCCCCATTACTTTTTTCCCATACATATTCTTTTCTTTAATCACATCAAAGTGTTTGCAAAGTACTTCTTCTTTGTCACTAATTAAATCGATTGTCAGTGCCTGCTTTTCTGTAAAGTTTTGGTGGGCTTTTACCGAGTCGCGTGATACTCCAAAAATACGAGCACCTAAAGCATCAAATTGATCTTTTAAACAAGAAAAGCCGACAGCTTGTGTTGTACAGCCTGGCGTTGAGTCTTTAGGGTAGAAGTAAATAATCAGCCATTCATTATCGACTTCAGCCAAATTAACTTCGCCGTGTGTGGTTGGGAAAACCTGATTTGGCAGTTGAATATTCTCAGACATTTCTTATCCTTTAAAAGTTAAATTTGATCTAATTCAAGTGGTAAAAAAGCATATTCTTCATGATAAACAATATCGAGCTTTCTTACAGGAATAGCTTTGTTAAAAATTGGACCATCAATCACAGTGGTATGAAATTCACCGCCTTCTCCACATGGATCAATTCCACGGTTTTCAAGTTCCTGTATATATTCTAACGATAACACTTGACCTAAATCTTCCACCTTCATTCCGAGTTTAAGGTTTACAGTCACAACTACACTCTGAAATCCAAGTTGAATAAATTCTTCAACAACTTCACGATGGGGCCGTAGCCAGAGCGGCATTCCTAATTTAAGGCCCACTGTTTGAGTAACACGATCATGCCAACAACCATGTTCCGGCATATCTAAATCACCTGTAACCAGTACCTCAGCACCTTTTTGTTTGGCTTCATTTAATAAGTTGATGAATTTATTTTCATAGTCATTCCAGCTAGAAGATGCCATAAATACAGGTAAGCCAATTGCTTGAGCTTGCGCCCGGATAATATCAAGTGGCATAGCATGTGAACGGGAGCGTTGTCCTTGCTCTTCTAGCATAACGATTAAACCAATTACGTTACCAGTTTGCATGGCATGATAAAGTGCAAGAGAGCTATCTTTACCTCCACTAAAGGAGACAATTGACGGTCTGTTATGTGCGTTAGTTTTCCATTGTTCTTGCATGACTTATTTCGAATGAAGAGATCGGTGTCATTTTAACAGAGCTATAAAAAAGCCTGCATAAATGCAGGCTTAATTTGGAGCAACAAAAGCTTATTTTTTAGGAGCTTGTTGTTGAGCTGCTTTCATTGCTTCTTCAGTTAGTTTCTCAAGCTTAGTTGTTAACTGAGGACCGAAACATGCTTTAAGGTCACGGTTTTGCTGTTGTACAAAAGCTAAAGAACTTGGGCTTTTCTTCGCATTGATTGCGCTTTGAATTTCCCATTTTTGTGCTTCAGTCACTTTACCTTGCGCTTCAACTTGACAGCTACAGAATTTGCTAACTTCAGCTGAACTTAATTTACCGCCTTTTGCAGTTTGGTCTTTACAAACGTTGATTAATGCACCTTTAACGTTAGTGCTTTTATATGCTGCTTGAACTGGGTTTTCAGCTGCTTGAGCCGAACCAGCCATAAGTGCAGCTGCTGAGAATAAAGATGAAAGAATAAGATTTGATTTTAACAACTTCATAAATTTTACCTACTTATTGCGGTATATAGCGTGTTGGATCGGTAACACCAGCGTCGATAAAGCCTTCTTTACGCAAACGGCAACTGTCACATTTACCACACGCACGTCCTTGAGCATCTGCTTGGTAGCAAGATACCGTTTGACTATAGTCTACGCCATGTTCAATCCCTAAACGTATAATATTCGCTTTGGATAAATGTAACAGGGGTGTTTCAAATTTAAGAGGTTTTCCTTCTACGCCAGCTTTAGTTGCTAAACGAGCCATATTGGCAAAAGCATCAATAAATTCTGGGCGACAGTCAGGATATCCTGAATAATCAACAGCATTGATGCCAATAACAATCGCTTCAGCATTGAAAACTTCTGCAGCTGCTAAGGCATAAGAGAGGAAAATTGTGTTACGTGCTGGTACATAAGTTACAGGAATACCTTCTTGTAATTGTTCTGGTACAGCAATGTTATGATCTGTAAGTGCAGACCCGCCTAAATTGGCTAAATCGATATTAATTACACGATGTTCAACACCTGCACGCTGAGCTAATGCTTTTGCAGCATCCAGTTCAGTGGTTGAGCGTTGACCATACATAAAACTAATAGCAATACATTCATAGCGCGCTTGTGCCCAAGCTAGGCAAGTGGTTGAGTCTAAGCCGCCTGAAAGTAAAACAATGGCACGAGGGCGCATATTTTTCTCCATATTCGGAATGATTTATTTTATTGAACGATTAGCGACCTGATTCATCGTTCCAGAGCAGTTTATGTAACTGAAGCTGGAAACGTACAGGCAGTTTGTCGTCCAGTATCCACTGTGCCAGATCACGTGCTAAACGTGGCAGGCCAACAGCACCTTTTTCAACTGCAAAAGCAGGGGAGAACCAGACAGTACTGACTTTGGTTTGCAGTTGATATTGTTCAACTTGTTGTTTTGACCATTCATAGTCTTCACGATTACAAATCACAAATTTGATTTGGTCACGCGGTGTTAAATGGTCAAGATTACTGATGAGATTACGGTGTTCTTCACCAGAAGTTGGGGTCTTTAAGTCGAGGACTTTTGAAACACGCGGATCCACTCTTGATACATCAAGAGCGCCACTGGTTTCTAGGGAAACGTCAAAACCGGCGTCACATAAACGTTGTAATAAAATTAAGCAATTGGGTTGTGCTAGGGGTTCACCGCCTGTTACACAAATATAAGGCGTTTGATATTTTTCAGCCGTTTCAATAATGTGCTCAAGTGATAGGCGTTCGCCACCTTCAAAAGAATAAGTGGTGTCGCAATAACTACAACGTAAAGGGCAACCTGTGAGACGAATAAATACAGTCGGTAGGCCAGAGGCATTTGCTTCACCCTGCAAGGAGTAAAAAATCTCGGTAATGCGTAGACCAGACGCAGGGTCAGAGACAGGAATTGCAGAGGAACGTAAGGAAGCCATTCTAGAAATACCACACTATATAAAAAATAAAATCTCTACGATCAGTGTTGATCGTAAAGATGTTTGATCAAACTGAAATTAGTCAGCGCGTAACAAATCGTTCAAACTTGTTTTTGCACGTGTTTGTGCATCAACTTTTTTCACGATAATTGCAGCATATAAGCTGTATTTACCATCAGCTGACGGTAAGTTACCTGGTACAACAACTGAGCCAGCAGGAACACGGCCATAATGGATTTCACCAGTCTCACGATCATAAATACGTGTAGATTGACCGATATAAACACCCATAGAAATAACAGAGCCTTCTTCGACAATAACACCTTCAACGATTTCAGAACGTGCGCCGATAAAACAGTTGTCTTCAATAATGGTTGGGTTAGCTTGTAATGGTTCTAAAACACCACCGATACCAACACCACCTGATAAGTGAACGTTTTTACCGATTTGAGCACATGAACCTACAGTTGCCCATGTATCAACCATTGTGCCTTCATCTACGTAAGCACCAATGTTGACATAAGATGGCATTAACACCACATTTTTAGCTTGGAAACTACCACGACGAGCAACAGCAGGAGGAACAACACGAACACCCGCAGCTTTAAATTGCTCTTCAGTCCAACCAGAGAATTTAGTTTCAACTTTGTCGTAGAAACGAAGATCACATGACTCGATTGGTTTATTGTCATTAAGTTTAAATGATAATAAAACAGCTTTTTTTAACCATTGATGAACAACCCATTCACCATTGATTTTTTCTGCAACTCGAAGTGTACCGTTATCTAAACCAGCAATTGCTTCTTCAACAGCTTGGCGAATTTCGCTTGGGCAATCTGCTGCAGTGAAATTTGCGCGGTCTTCAAATGCTTGCTCAATGATCGTAGAAAGCTGAGACATGATCTTCCTTCCATAAAAAATTTTAAAGATTTTACACTAATTTGTGACAAGAATCTTTGAAAAAACGTGTTACGTTTAATTGAGGTATAAATGAGTTAAATCAAAATAAGCTTATTAGATAATCAAGTGTTTTTTACACAAAAATGATTTGAAAATAAAAATTTAACTCAATTTGTATCAAAAAATAACAGAAATCTAGCAGTTTTTGTATAAAAAAGAATCTATGCTCTTGAATATAATTTTTGTCACAAGCTGAATAAATTAAAAACAGAGCCTTTTCTTAAGGAGAAAACGATGAAAGTATTACGTGTTTTAGTGACAACTACAGCTTTACTTGCTGCTGGTGCTGCAATGGCGGATGAAGCTGTTGTTCATGACAGCTATGCATTCGATAAAAACCAATTAATTCCAGTAGGCGCTCGTGCTGAAGTAGGTACTACAGGTTACGGTGGTGCTTTGTTATGGCAAGCAAACCCATATGTAGGTTTAGCATTGGGTTATAACGGCGGTGACATTTCTTGGACAGATGATGTTTCAGTAAATGGCACTAAGTATGATTTAGACATGGATAATAACAATGTCTATCTAAATGCTGAAATTCGTCCTTGGGGTGCCAGCACAAATCCATGGGCTCAAGGCCTATATATAGCTGCAGGTGCGGCTTACTTAGATAATGATTATGACCTTGCTAAACGTATTGGTAATGGTGATACCTTATCAATTGATGGTAAAAACTATCAACAAGCAGTTCCTGGTCAAGAGGGCGGTGTAAGAGGTAAAATGTCTTACAAAAATGACATCGCTCCATATTTAGGTTTTGGTTTTGCTCCAAAGATTAGCAAAAACTGGGGTGTATTTGGTGAAGTAGGTGCTTACTATACTGGTAATCCAAAAGTTGAGTTAACTCAGTATAATCTTGCTCCTGTAACTGGTAACCCAACATCTGCTCAGGATGCTGTTGATAAAGAAGCAAATGAAATTCGTAACGATAATAAATACGAATGGATGCCAGTTGGTAAAGTTGGTGTAAACTTCTACTGGTAATAAATAGTAAAAAAACGAGCTTCGGCTCGTTTTTTTATATCTAAAAATAAAAGAGCTACATAAGTAGCTCTTTTATTTTGTTCTTAAACTTTATTCATCTGGGTAGGCAATTTTTTTCAATGCTTTAATGTCAGCATCAGGTGAGCATAAAGAAATAAACTCATAACCATAACCACGTAATAAATGGCCTTTGCGAACAGCAATCCATGTGGTGTTGACACCAAAGATATCAGTTTTAATTTGTTTTAAACGATAGTCACGCTCTGCATCGTAAGCGACATCATTGACAATTCCGACGCCCATGCCGAGTTCAACGTAAGTCTTGATAACATCGGCATCAAGCGCAGACATTACAATATCGGCATCAATTTGTGCATCTTCAAATGCTTTATCGATCTTTGAACGACCTGTAAAACCGCCGTGATAAGTAATTAGTGGGTATTCAGATAAAGCATCAAGATCAATTTTATCGAGCTGTGTAAGTGGGTGATCTTGAGGAGTAATAATGCTGTGCTGCCATTGATAGTATGGAATGCTTGCTAAATTTTCTTCAGTTGTTAAAGACTCTGTCGCGATACCAATATCAGCTTCACCTTGTAAAAGCATTTCTGCAATTTCGACAGGGCTTGCTTGTTGCAAAATCAAATGAACTTTTGGAAATAGTTTCTTAAATTGATTGACGATTGGTGGTAATACATAACGTGCTTGAGTATGTGTTGTTGCAATCGTTAAAGTACCTTCGTCCACTTTATTAAAGTCATCGGCAAGACGTTTAATATTTTCAGCATCTACAAGCATGCGTTCTACAATGCTAAGGAGTGATTGACCGGGTTCAGTTAAACCCAGCAGACGTTTACCTTTACGGACGAAAAGTTGTACGCCTAATTCATCTTCTAAATCTTTAATATGTTTACTTACACCTGATTGAGAGGTGTATAACGCGGCAGATGCTTCCGTTAAATTAAAGTTTTGGCGTACTGTTTCTCGAATAATTCTTAATTGTTGAAAGTTCATTTACACTTTTCCTCAAAAGAGGTGAGGAACGGCTTTAAATACCGCGAGATGGCTCCTCACCAAATAATTCCTTAAGCAACTTGATCTGCAAATAGGTGAAGTTGAGATGCACTTACCCAAACAGTTTGATTTGGTTTAAATGCATGTTGTTTTGCAGCTTCACTGCTCAGAGCAATCTCAATTAAACGTCCATTACGATCTTGTAATTCCGCCACTACTTTTCCAGCAATCCAGACTTCACGTACAAAAGTTGCTTCAATTGTATTTGCCTGTGGTTGCGCATGAATATGTAACTCATCCGGACGGGCAAAAGCAATTACTTTTCCTTGCGGTGCCTGAACTGTGGTCGGTAATTCGATACGATCATTGCCAATACGGATAATACCGCTTGCATGTTCACCTTCAAAACGATTTGCTTGACCCAAGAAATCAAATACAAATGGCGTTGCAGGTTTTTCGTAAACTTCGCGCGGAGAACCAATTTGTTCGACGTTACCTTTATTCATCACAATAATTTGGTCGGCTACTTCAAGTGCCTCTTCTTGGTCATGGGTTACGAAAATTGAAGTGATATGCAGCTCATCATGCAAGTTACGTAACCAGCGGCGTAATTCTTTACGAACCTTAGCATCTAGTGCACCAAATGGTTCATCAAGCAATAACACACGAGGTTCCACGGCAAGTGCACGAGCTAAGGCAATACGTTGGCGTTGACCACCAGAAAGCTGGGCTGGGTAACGGTCTGCTAAAAAGCCCAATTGAACCAAATCAAGCAGACGAGTCACACGTTTTTTAATTTCGGCTTCCGATGGGCGTGTGGCACGAGGACGGACACGTAAACCAAAAGCAATATTGTCAAATACGGTCATATGACGGAATAAAGCATAGTGCTGAAAAACAAAACCGACCTGACGTTCACGGACATGTACATTGGTTGCATCTTCGCCTTCTAGTAAGACTTGACCACCATCTGCTGATTCTAAACCCGCAATAATACGAAGTAGCGTCGTTTTACCGCAGCCAGATGGGCCGAGTAAGGCAACCAGTTCACCCTCTGGGAAATCGAGTGAAATATTTTTAAGCGCATGGAATGCACCAAAGTGTTTTTCAATATTTTTAACTTGAATACTCATGATTTCATTCCTTACGAATCAGTTGAATGCGGTTCTGGTTTGTCTTGATGTAGTTCTAACCAGGTTTTTAAAATCAGTGTTAATAGTGCCAAGAAAGCAAGTAGTGAGGACACCGCAAAAGCTGCACTAAAGGTGTACTCGTTATATAAAATTTCGACATGTAGAGGCAGGGTATTGGTCTCACCACGGATGTGGCCGGAAACTACTGATACTGCCCCAAACTCACCCATTGCACGGGCATTACACAAAATCACGCCGTAAATCAGACCCCATTTAATGTTAGGGAGTGTGACTTTCCAAAAGGTTTGCCAACCTGATGCACCGAGTACAATCGCTGCTTCCTCTTCTTCAGTTCCTTGCGCTTCCATAAGTGGAATTAACTCACGCGCCACAAATGGAACTGTAATAAAGATGGTCGCTAAAACAATGGCAGGTACGGCATATAGAATCTTGATGTCATGTTCCATGAGCCAACCGCCTAACCAGCCTTGAGCACCGAAAATCAGTACAATCATTAAACCTGCAATAACAGGTGAAACCGAAAAAGGCATATCAATAATGGTGGTTAAAATTGCTTTGCCTTTAAACTGAAATTTGGAAACAGCCCATGCAGCGGCAACACCAAATATCACATTAATCGGAACGGCAATTGCTGCGGTCAATAGTGTTAATTTCACTGCTGATAACGTATCTGGATCAATTAAAGCTTGAACATAGACTTCAAGGCCTTGTTTAAATGCTTCAACAAAAACCAGAATAAGTGGCAGCATGAGGCAGCTAAGGAAAAAAATCAGTGCAATTGTAATGAGCGTATAACGTACCCAAGTTGGTTCACGTGTCGCGTCACGAGATTGCAATTTCAAGGCAAGTGCATTGCTGTCGGTATGTAGGTTCATGTGACATTTCTCCCTGTACGACGGTTTGCCCATGCTTGAAGTAAGTTAATGACAAATAAAATAATGAAAGAGAGAACCAACATCACTGCTGCAATAGTCGTTGCACCTGCATAGTCATATTCTTCGAGGCGAGAAATGATCATAAGCGGAGCAATTTCAGTTTTAAAAGGTTGGTTACCTGCAATGAAAATTACAGAACCATATTCACCTACACCGCGAGCAAATGCTAAAGCAAAGCCTGTAAATAGGGCAGGGAGTAATATTGGTAAAATAATTTTGGTAATGGTCTGCCAACGATTTGCACCGAGTGCGGAAGCTGCCTCTTCAAGTTCAGTTTCAATATCGCTTAATACCGGTTGAACGGTTCGAACAATAAAAGGAATGCCGATAAACACTAAAGCTAGCGTAATCCCGATGGGGGTATATGCAACCTGAATACCAAGTGGTTCTAAATATTGACCGATCCAGCCTGTAGGCGCATAGAGTGAGGTCAACGCAATGCCTGCAACCGCTGTTGGAAGTGCAAAAGGTAAGTCCACTAAGGCATCAACCAGACGCTTTCCGGGGAAGTTATAACGGACAAGGCACCAAGCTAAAAGTAGCCCAAAAACAACATTAATAAACGCCGCAATTAAGGCTGAACTAAAGCTGAGTTGAAGCGATTTTAAAATACGCTCAGAGGTTAAAATTTCCCATAGTCCGTCCCATCCGATTCCAAATGATTTGATAAAGACTGCGGCTAATGGAATAAGCACAATAAAAGAAACGTAAGCGAGGGTGAAGCCCAATGATAGACCAAACCCAGGCAGCACTCGGGATCGCTGCGACATGATATTTCCTCAAAGAGAAAAGCCTGCTGAAACCAGTAAGCGAATAAATAAAGATAAACGGCGCGGTATAAAGCTGGGTATTAAGCAAATTTCAAAGAGAAATGTGTCTTTACCGGATCAATAGATGAGTGGCTACACATCGAGTCTTCAGGAAGTAGATGATTCAGTAAGTCAGGAAACGGACCAAAGCCTGAAGCAACATTAATATGACCGACTTGTCCAAGGTTAATCGGGGTTAATTGCCAAGATTTCGCAAGCTGTAAAGCATCAAAAAAGTCTAACCATGGATCATTTTCACTAATGAGTAGCGTTGCAGGCACATTAATTTTTAGCTGATGAAAATAATCTTTGTAGTCAGTCAAACTATGACGGGCAAATCCCGCTTCACCAAAACGTGCCGGATTTGCAGGAGCAACCAAAATCAGTTTTTTAACTTGAAGTTGTAACTCTGGATGCTCTGCTAAGGCAGCAACACTAGTTAGGCAGCCGAAACTATGCGCAACAATTTGGACTGGTGCTTGTACTGCTTGAACTGTGTTAACGAATTGCTCAATCCACTCGCTTAATACGGGTCTATCCCAGTTCTTTTGCTCAACGCGAGAACTAGACACGAGTTGACGCTGCAACCAAGATTGCCAATGTTGATGTTCACTTCCACCTACACCCGGAACAATTACAGTGTGTGTCATGTCTGTTCTCCTTATCGTTAGAACAAAGAATTACTTCTCTGCACTATTGATTTTCACGATTTGATCGAAAACACCACCATTATCAAAGTGTTGCTTTTGTACTTTTGTCCAACCGCCAAACTCTTTATCAATGGTGACAAGTTTCAATGGCTTAAATACATTGCTATATTTTTTGAGTACAGCTGCATTGCGAGGACGGTAGAAATTACGTGCTGCAATTTCTTGACCAGCAGGTGAGTACAAATAGTTGAGGTAACCTTTTGCAATAGTTAAGTTGCCTTTTTTCGCTGCATTTTTTTCAACAATTGCAACTGGTGGCTCAGCCAAAATAGATAAAGATGGCGTCACAATCTCAAACTTGCCAGGTTGTTCACGAATAGCTAAATGTGCTTCATTTTCCCAAGCCAGTAATACGTCACCAATTCCGCGTTCAGCAAATGTAGTGGTTGCACCACGGGCACCTGAATCTAAAACTTTGGTGTGTTTATAAATTTGGCGAACAAACTCTTGCGCTTTTGCATCGTTACCACCTGCTTGATGTTTTGCCCAAGCCCAAGCTGCAAGATAGTTCCAGCGTGCACCACCAGAAGTTTTCGGGTTTGGTGTAATAATTTCCACGCCTGGCTTGATTAAGTCACCCCAATCTTTAATTTGTTTAGGGTTACCCTTACGAACTAAAAACACGATAGTTGATGTGTACGGAGTAGAGTTTTGCGGTAACTTTTTCTGCCAGTCTGTTGGAAGCAATTTTGCTTTTTCAGCAATTTCATCAATATCAGCAGCAAGTGCTAATGTCACAACGTCAGCATTTAAGCCATCAATCACTGCACGAGCCTGTTTACCAGAACCACCGTGTGATTGTTTAAACTCAATATCTTGTCCGGTACGCTGTTTCCAGTAAGTACCAAACTGTTTATTGAAATCTGTATATAACTCGCGAGTTGGATCGTAAGAAACGTTTAAGAATTCTTGAGCTGCAAACGATGAAACAGAAAGTAATGCAGCAATAACCCCGACTTTTAACTGAGAAAAACGCATGAGATAACCCCTCAAAAAATACGAAATGTTCAAAACATGAACGCAGAATAGCGCTAGTCTTTATTCTAAAAAAATAATAAAAAACGAATTTAATATGAAAAATATAGAAATAATAAAAATGGATAAGTTATTCTTAAATCTTGATATATAACAAGTTTCAAAAGTTTCTCTTAAATCGGTATAATTTTTAAAAATCAGTCATTTATTAATTAAATGAAAGGTGTTGTATTGTTGGGTGGTTTTAAATAAAGGACGGATTAAGCATGTGGTGTTTTAAAAATGGACAACCTGTAGAGACCATTCCTTTATTGGACCGGGCATTTCATTATGGGGATGGCTGCTTTACCACAATTCGTGTTTTTCAAAATAAGATTGAGCTTAAAGCACGGCACTGGGAACGTCTAAAACTTGCTTGCCAAAAATTATCTTTGGTTGCAGATTTTGAGTTAATCGAACAAAGTTTGCAGCATCTACAAAATCAGAATCTCGTGCTCAACGGGACTTTAAAAATTGTGATTAGCCGTGGTGAAGGTGATCGTGGCTATAGTTTGCCAAAGCATGCGGCAGATATTTATATCTGGTTTTATCCAAAAGCATTGGAGCAGTTCCAGCCAGATTTTATACAGTGTGGTGTTTTAAATCAGGCTTTAGGTTTAACCATGCCGAGTTTAGTTGGGCTTAAATCCTTAAACCGTCTTGAGCAGGTATTGCTAAAAAAAGAAGCAGATCAACAAGGCTGGGTTGAAGCTTTAGTAACTGATGTACAAGGTTATATTGTTGAAGGGGTAAGCAGTAATTGTTTTATTCGTTTAAATGATAGATGGATTACTCCGGAACTTCGCTATAATGGCGTCCACGGTGTGATGCGTGCAGAAATTTTGGCGCGTATGCAGCACTACGGAATTGCCTGTGAAGTCAGAATAATTGAGCTAGATGAAGTATCACAAATACAGAGCCTATTCTTTTGTAATGCTTTACATCCAATGCGAGTAGTTACTCAAATCAGTGAACAAATTCTAGAGTCACAGGCGTGCCTAAATTTATTTCATACTCTTAACTTGAATCAGATTCATTAATATGCCGAAGCCACCTGTGAATGCGAAAGCAAAAAATGCTAAAAAAAAGGGCAAGAAAACAGCATCTAATTTTCCAAAAAAGTTAGTGCTGATTGGCTGTTTTATCGTTTTAATTTCTATTTTTGCTATTTTATGGTCAAGTTTATTTAAAGCTTATCCTATTGAAGGGAAAAAGCAGATGCTATCGATCACATCAGGTGAGACCTATTCTGGTTTTATTGATCGCTTAGCCAAAGAAAATAAAATCCATTTCCCAATTGTACTTAAGCTTTATCAAAAGTTTATGATTCATGACAGTATGAAAGCTGGTGTATATGAGATAGAGCAGGGAATGAGCGTAAGACAAGTATTAGAGATGTTATCTAATGCTGATAATGCCCAGATGAACCGTGTTCTAGTGATTGAAGGAACAACTTTTAAGCAGCTGATTACAGCACTAAAAAACGATAAAAATGTAAAAAATACGATATTGGATTTACCAGATGACCAGCTTATGAAGGCTTTAGGTATTCCTTATCATCATCCTGAAGGTCTGTTTGCACCCAACACTTATTTCTTTGCTAAAGGTGAGACTGATAAGAAAATCCTGACCGATTTATATCATCGTCAAATGAAAGCCTTAGATGCGGCTTGGGCAAAGCGGGCGCCAAATTTACCTTATAAAGATAAGTATGAAGCTTTAATCATGGCTTCTATTGTTGAAAAAGAAACGAGCCTCGATAGCGAACTTACACAAGTTTCAGGGGTTTTCGTGCGCCGTTTAAAACTCGGTATGCGTTTACAGACTGATCCAACCGTAATTTATGGTATGGGTGCAAACTATAAGGGTAACATTACTCGCGAAGACTTACGTACACCAACACCATATAATACCTATACAATTAATGGGTTACCGCCAACTCCAATTGCGCTGCCAAGCCAAAAAGCCATTGAGGCTGCGTTACATCCAGATGATTCAAATAACATCTATTTTGTAGCGACTGGTAATGGTGGACATAAATTTACGGCAGACTTGCAAGCACATAACCAAGCAGTGCAAGAGTATTTATCCGTGTTGAGATCGAAGAAATAAGGAAAAGAGATGTTTATTAGCTTTGAAGGCACGGAAGGGGTAGGAAAAACTACACTCATTCGAAAAATTCATCAGCATTTTGAAGAACAAGGTAAACAAGTTGTTTTAACTCGAGAGCCGGGTGGAACACCGCTCGCAGAACAAATTCGTTCGATGCTTTTGGCAGTGAATCATGATGAAAATATGAGTCATGATACCGAACTGCTCTTAATTTATGCGGCACGAGCTCAACACTTACAACAAGTTATTTTGCCGGCATTAGAGTCTAATAAAATTGTATTAAGTGACCGTTTTACTGATGCGAGTTTTGCTTATCAATGTTCCGGTCGTGGTTTAAGCCAAGACAAATTACAGCTTTTAAACCAGAACTTCGTTTCACGTAT
The DNA here is from genome assembly GCF_033599315.1 of Acinetobacter sp. OYA S30. Classification (NCBI taxonomy): domain Bacteria; kingdom Pseudomonadati; phylum Pseudomonadota; class Gammaproteobacteria; order Moraxellales; family Moraxellaceae; genus Acinetobacter; species Acinetobacter sp. OYA S30. The sequence continues at coordinate 13,210 of NZ_JAWVAV010000028.1, read as the reverse complement.
GCCAGAAGTGACTTTTTGGTTAGATGCACCGATTGAACTCGGTATGAACCGTGCACGTGAACGCGGAGCTTTAGACCGTTTTGAACAGGAAAAGTTAAGCTTCTTTACTAAGGTTCGTGAAGGATATGAAACCTTATGGAAAGCTGAGCCTGAGCGTATTAAACGTTTAGATGCTACTCAAAGTCCTGATCAGGTATTCGAGCAAGCTTTGCAATATTTAGGATAAGTAGTAGTAAAAGCCACTCTCATTTCTCTGGGAGTGGTGAAAAATGACAAGAAATCTGGTTTTAAACGTCATAGAAAATATTGGGCAGTATCTTATGCTATTTTAATTACTGTTTAAAATTGAAGAATAACAAGGATGAAAAGCTCAAAAGAAGAAATTGTGGCATTTCTTGAAAAGGAATTCCCACAAAGTTTGGAACATTGCACGATTGAATCAGTCACTTCTAAAGCTGCCGTTGTTTATTATCACGTTGACCAAAGACATCAACGTCCGGGAGGTACTATATCTGGCCCGGCTATGATGACTTTGGCAGACTTTGCTTTATATATTGCAATACTCGGTGAAATTGGAATTATTGGTTTAGCTGTAACCACCAATTTTAATATTAATTTCCTGAGAAAACCCGCAGGTGATCAAGACTTACGCAGTGAATGTAAGCTCATGAAAGTAGGAAAGAGCTTAGTCGTAGGTGAGGTCTGGATTTATTCAGTAGGGCAAGAGGAACCCGTGGCACATGTGACCGCGACTTACTCAATTCCTCCTAGACCATAAATCTTAAGTAATAAAAAAGCACGGCATGAACCGTGCTTTTTTATAAAAAACTATTTATACACTCGTATTCACCAAAGGTTGCTCTACTGCAAAGTTTGGAGGCGTCAGAACCGTTTTACGAATCTCACTCGAAGTTTCCGGATAATCAAGTGTGTAATGTAAGCCACGCGATTCTTTACGGTGCATAGCACAACGAACAATCATTTCGGAAACAAGTACAAGATTACGCAGTTCAATCAGGTTTTTGCTGACACGATAATCTTGATAATATTCAGTAATTTCGCGCTTTAGCATTTCAATACGGTGTAAAGCACGTTCTAAACGTTTTGTGGTTCTTACAATACCAACGTAGTTCCACATGGTCGAACGTAACTCATCCCAGTTTTGTAAAATCACGACATCTTCATCTGGATTGGTTACTTGAGAATCGTCCCAAGTGGGTACTTCCGGTAATTTGAAGTTTTTATCAAACTTACTTTCGATATCTTTTGCTGCACTCATGCCATAAACGAAGCATTCAAGTAATGAGTTGCTCGCCATACGGTTTGCACCATGTAAACCCGTATAAGAGGTTTCACCAATTGCATATAGACCTTCAATATCAGTCTGGCTATTTGAGTCAACCACAACACCACCACAGGTATAGTGTGCAGCCGGCACCACTGGAATCATGTCTTTAGTGATGTCGATACCTAACTCAAGCAATCGTGCATAAAGTGTAGGAAAGTGCTCTTTAATAAACTCAGGCGATTTGTGTGTAATGTCTAACCACACATGGCGAATACCGAGACGTTTAATTTCATGGTCAATGGTACGTGCCACAATATCGCGAGGAGCCAACTCTGCACGATCGTCAAAACGTAGCATAAAACGTTCGCCATCTGGTAAACGTAAGTAAGCACCTTCACCACGCATGGCTTCAGTAATTAAGAAAGAACGTGCTTGCGGATGGTAAAGGCAGGTTGGATGGAACTGGTTAAATTCCATATTGGCAACACGGCAACCTGCACGGTATGCCATCGCAATACCGTCACCAGTAGCAATATCCGGATTAGATGAATAAAGGTAAGCTTTCATTGCGCCGCCGCAAGCAAGTGCGGTAAATGGGGCAAGGAAGGTATGAACTTTTTCAGTACTTTCATCTAGTGCATACAAACCAATAGCACGATTTGCTTGATCTGTATGACCCAATTTATGCGACGTGATTAAATCAATCGCAATGTAGTTTTCAAAAATAGTAATATTCTTGCGTTCTTTGGCGCGTTCAACCAAAGTGGTTGAAATAGCTTTGCCAGTTGCATCAGCAGAATGAATAATACGGCGCTGCGAATGGCCACCCTCACGAGTCAAATGAAGCTGTTTATCTTCATCTAAGGTAAACTGAACGCCTTGCTTTAAAAGGAAATCAACAGAAGGACGGCCGCCTTCTACAGTATGCTGGACTGCATCCATTTCACATAAATGAGCACCTGCAATCATAGTGTCATTAATGTGTTGTTGAATAGAGTCAGTTTCATCAAGCACCGCAGCAACACCACCTTGTGCATAGAAGGTACTTGCTTCAGTTAAAGCAGCTTTAGCTAAAACTGCAATATTAAAATGACTTGGTAACGATAAAGCCAGACTTAAACCAGCACCGCCACTGCCCACAATAATCACGTCAAAGTGGTGAATTGTCTGTTGATTAGGCATGTCCATTCGCATCAATTTAAAACGTCCGCTAATGACACCCCTTTTTACCTAAAAAGGCAAGAGCTTAAGCGCTCTAAGTCACAGAAAAATTGCAATTAGCTTAAAAAATTGCAATGTGTAAAATAAACGTGATGAGGATGCCTTACAAATAAACATATTGTTACGCACAATTCCAAAGCATTGTGATACAAAAGTTTTATTCTTATTCTCGTAGACCAATTGTGGGTGAGCACCGAATGAAATCTCGCTATTTACAACAAGGAATGTATGCAGCGGTATTTACAGTTGCTGCTGTTCAAGCAAATGCTGCTGTTGATTTTTCAAACCTCGTTGAACAAGTTAGTCCGGCTGTGGTGAGTGTAAACGTTGTAAAAAAAATGACTCAGGATGAACTGCTACAACAGCAAGTACCTGAAATTTTAAAACGTTTCTTTGGTAATCAGGTCATCATTCCACAGCAACAAGGTCCTCAAGAGAAAACCGCATATGGTAGTGCGTTCTTTATTAGTAAAGATGGTTATTTACTTACGAACCATCATGTAATTGAAAATGCTTCCCGCATCAGTATTACTTTAAATGACCGTCGTGAAATTGATGCAACAGTGGTCGGTAGTGATGAGCGGACAGACGTTGCCTTATTAAAGGTAAACGGAACTAACTATCCTGCTTTACGCGTAGGAAATGTTGACCGTTTACGTGTAGGAGAGCCGGTTTTAGCAATTGGTTCACCATTTGGTTTTGATTATTCAGCTTCGGCAGGTATTGTCAGCGCTAAATCACGTAACATGAGCGGTGAAACCTCTGTACCATTTATTCAAACTGATGTGGCGTTGAACCCTGGTAACTCAGGCGGTCCATTGTTTAACCAAAATGGTGAAGTTGTCGGGGTGAACTCACGTATCTTTAGTGGTACGGGTGGTTATATGGGCTTATCTTTCTCTATTCCAATTGATGTTGCGATGGATGTAGCTGAACAGCTTAAAACGAAAGGGAAAGTGACTCGTTCATACCTAGGCGTTATGATGCAAGATATTGACCGTAACCTTGCAGATGCCTATAAATTGCCTAAACCGGAAGGTGCTCTGATTACTCAGGTTTCTCCAAATTCACCTGCTCAAAAAGCAGGGCTTAGAGCTGGCGATGTTATTCTAAAATTAAATGGTGCTTCTGTACTGCGTACTAGTGATTTGCTTTATGCATTAAATAAAGTACAACCAAACCAAACTGTTCAGTTTGAAGTTTTACGTGATGATAAAACCCGAAATATCTCGGCAACACTAGCAACAGCACCTGATGAAACACCAGCTACCGGTAATCAAGCCTCTGCTTCTAAAGGTCCAGTATTGGGAATGAGTATTCGTGATCTCGCCGTGCCAGAGAAAAATGCTTTAGGTATAAAAGGCGGTATTTATGTACAAGATGTTCGCCGTGGTGGATTAGCATCATTGTCAAATATCATTCCTGGCGATGTGATTATTCAGGTTAATAATACTCAAATTCTAAATAGTCAGGATTTTGCAAAAGTTGTTTCGAATTTGCCGAAAAATACAGTTGCGCGAGTTGGGATTATTCGTCAAGGACAACGAGCAATGCTTGGTTTACGTATTCAGTAAAATATTATAAAAATGAACCACCCTGAAAATGGGTGGTTTTTTATTATTTGTATTCGGCATAATGTTCGATCTAGCTAATTAAATTTTAGCTTTGAATTTAATGATTAAAGTGGGTGTTTTGTGAGCAGTATTTTCGATTTACATATTCAGGTTCAGCCACAGCATATTGATGCTTTAGGGCATGTTAACAATGTAATGTATGTCCAGTGGATGCAAGACGTCGCTGCTGCTCATGTGGAAACATTAGGGGTAGGAGTAACCAAATATCTAGAGCTAAAACATGCAATGGTTGCGGTTGAACACCATGTGCAATACCGTAAAGCTGCGTTTGAAGGTGAAGAAATTGTACTGCGGACATGGCTAGATGATATTAATGCTCTATATTCATTTCGTCAGTATGCCTTTTTCCGTCCTTCTGATCAGGCAATTTTGTTCGTCGGAAATACCAAATGGGCATGTATTGAAATTGCTTCAGGTCGACCTAAACGTATGTCGCCGACTTTTACACAGGCTTATAAACCTCTCGATTCAAGTATAAATCCTTTAGATTTTACTGTTTCATATGCCTGATAATCAGAAGCATTACTTGTACTTTGAATTATCATTTTTTTAAAACATAAGTACAAAGCTCATGAATTTTGGATACTTTAAAATATCCATCTGCTATAATCTCTCGCAATTTGTTAAACCGCTTTGGCTATGTATTAAAACAAGCTACATAGCACTTTATATTTTCTCAAGGTAGCCCATGGCGCAAGCTAAAAAATCCGTTGATATCAAAAATATCCGAAATTTCTCGATTATCGCTCATATTGATCATGGTAAGTCTACTTTGGCTGACCGTTTTATTCAGATGTGTGGTGGCCTGCAAGATCGTGAGATGCAAGCTCAGGTCTTGGACTCAATGGAGCTCGAGCGTGAACGTGGGATTACCATTAAAGCTGCTTCGGTGACGTTGTACTATACTCATCCAAACGGGCAGGAATATCAGCTTAACTTTATTGATACTCCGGGACACGTTGATTTCTCTTATGAAGTATCACGTTCATTAGCTGCTTGTGAAGGTGCGTTATTGGTTGTGGATGCTGCACAAGGTGTAGAAGCACAATCAGTTGCAAACTGTTATACCGCTATTGAGCAAGGTCTAGAAGTTCTTCCAATTTTAAATAAAATTGATTTGCCGCAAGCAGAGCCTGAGCGCGTTATTCACGAAATTGAAGAAATTATTGGTATTGAAGCAACCAATGCACCTACATGTTCTGCAAAAACAGGCTTAGGCGTTGAAGGTGTCTTAGAAACCTTAGTTGATGTTATTCCTGCTCCTACAGGTGACCGTGAGGCTCCTTTACAGGCATTAATCATTGACTCATGGTTTGATAACTATTTAGGTGTTGTCTCTTTAGTTCGTATTAAAGATGGTCGTATCCGCAAGGGCGACAAAATGTTGGTTAAATCTACTGGTCAGACTCACATCGTTACATCGGTAGGTGTATTCAACCCTAAACATACTGAAACTGGCGTGCTTGAAGCTGGTGAAGTAGGCTTTGTTATCGCGGGTATTAAAGATATTTTTGGTGCGCCGGTAGGTGATACCATCACGCTTTCAACAACCCCTGAAGTAGCTTCACTTCCTGGTTTTAAAAAGGTTAAACCTCAGGTTTACGCAGGCCTTTTCCCAATTGATGCAAGCGATTTTGAACCATTCCGCGAAGCCTTACAAAAACTACAGATCAATGACTCGGCTTTATTCTTTGAACCTGAAAGTTCAGATGCGCTTGGTTTTGGTTTCCGTTGTGGTTTCTTGGGCATGTTGCACATGGAAATCGTACAAGAGCGTTTAGAGCGCGAGTATGACCTTGATTTGATCAGCTCAGCGCCAACGGTAGTGTATGAAGCTGTCACTAAAAAAGGCGATACGATCTATATCGATAGTCCATCTAAAATGCTGGATGGTTCTGTTGTTGAAGATTTGCGTGAGCCAATTGCAGAGTGTCATATTCTTGTACCGCAAGAGTACTTAGGTAACGTCATGACCCTATGTATTGAGCGCCGTGGTGTACAAAAAGACATGAAATTCTTAGGTAATCAAGTTTCAATTACTTTTGAAATTCCTATGGCTGAAGTGGTTATGGACTTCTTTGATAAGCTTAAATCATGTTCACGTGGTTTTGCTTCACTTGACTATAACTTTATTCGTTTTGAGAGTTCATCTTTAGTTAAGGTTGACGTGTTAATTAATGGTGAGAAGGTCGATGCGCTTGCAATGATTTGTCACCGTAATGATGCTCGTCATCGTGGTATTGCTTTAGTTGAGAAAATGAAAGATTTGATTCCACGTCAAATGTTCGATGTCGCAATTCAGGCTGCTATTGGTGCACAAATTATTGCTCGTTCGACCGTGAAGGCGATGCGTAAAAACGTTTTAGCAAAATGTTATGGCGGTGACGTGTCTCGTAAGAAGAAACTACTTGCGAAACAAAAAGAAGGTAAGAAACGTATGAAACAAGTGGGTAGTGTAGAAATCCCACAAGAAGCGTTCTTAGCTGTTTTGAAAGTAGAAAGATAAGAGAAAAGGCTGGGATGAACTTATCTTCTCCCAGCCGCAAGGCAAGCAGCTAAGCTGCGAGTGAGGTCCTGTGGATTTTGATTTTAATTTAATTCTTGTTCCTGTTACGCTGATTTTATTTGCAGTGTGGTTGCTAGATAAGCTTGTTTTTAAACAGCGTGCAAATAAAGGGCGAGAGAACGAAAATTTTGTTATTACATGGGCCTATGACTTTTGGCCGGTTTTAGCTGTTGTGCTTGTACTTCGCTCATTTCTTTATGAACCATTTAATATTCCATCAGACTCTATGGTTCCGACCTTAGAGACTGGCGATTTTATTTTAGTTAATAAATTTGACTATGGTGTCCGTTTACCTATCGTCAATAAAAAAGTGATTGATATCGGTGAACCGAAACGTGGTGATGTCATCGTTTTTCGTTATCCACCACAACCTACTATTAGTTATATTAAACGTGTAATTGGCTTACCTGGTGACCATATTGTTTATGATCATGGACAATTGATTATTAATGGTCAAAAAATTCCTAAAGTACCAACACAGTTTAGTCGCGAAAAAGATGCTTTAGATACACCAACTTCTATTTATCATAAAGAAACAATTGGTGATCATACCTTTACGATGCGTGAGCTTGAAGGCGTAAATGTTGCGCGTCAGGCGCCATTTATCAACTATGTTGATAATGGTAAATATGCAAACCAAGACGGTTTATATTGGGAAGTAACAGTTCCGAAAGGACATTACTTTGCAATGGGGGATAACCGTGATCAAAGTGCTGACAGTCGTTTCTGGGGCTTCGTACCTGAAGAAAATTTAACAGGCCGAGCTTTCTATGTCTGGATGCATAAAGAACCTGGTTTCCACCTGCCAAGCTTTAACCGAAATGGGAAAATAGATTAAAAACAACCATTAGGAAAACAAAAATGCGTAAGGCACAACAGGGTACTTCGTATTTAGCAATTTTATTTGGGGTGGTCATATTTGCAATTGCGGTGAAAGCCGTACTTGCAGTTTGGCCAGCATATTGGGATGATCGTGTGATTAATAATCAGATTACAGAGCTTATGCAACAAAGCTCGGCTGATATCACACCCCAAAAGTTTATGACACAGATGGACCAACGACTGGAAATGAACAACATTCGTGATCTGCATTTTAAAGAGATTGCTGAAGTGTTTAACCAGCCAAGTCTAACAGTCAAAAAGAAATATGAGGTAAGAAAGCCTTTCTTACTGAATATTGATTTAGTTTTAACATTTGAGAAGAGTTTTGACAAAACATCAGTTCAAGCTAAGTGATCCTCGCTTACTCAGTCGAATCGGTTATCAATTTAAGCAGCCTGAATTGCTACAGTTGGCTTTGACTCATCGTTCGGTGAGTCATAAGTATAACTACGAACGTCTGGAATTTTTGGGCGATTCACTGTTGGGGATGATTATCGCCAATTATTTATACCATGCGTACCCTCATGAAAATGAGGGGCGACTAACGCGTATGCGCGCGACTTTAGTACGTCAGGAAGCATTAGGTAAAATTGCAACCGATTTGCAACTTAGTCGGTGTTTAATATTAAGCACAGGCGAGTTGAAATCTGGTGGTCATCATCGTGAGTCAATATTGGCTGACACAGTGGAGGCCATTATTGGTGCAATTTATCTTGATAGTAGTGATCTGAACCTACTCAAAGATATTGTGCTAAAATGGTATACGCCTTATTTAGATCATATTGAGCCAACAGATCAACTCAAGGATCCAAAATCACGTTTACAAGAGTATCTACAAGCACGTAAAAAACCTCTCCCTGTTTACGAGGTTGTAGATATTCAGGGTGATGCGCCTCATCAGCACTTTAAAGTCGAATGTTTGGTAGATGGTTTATCAAAAATTCATGGTGAGGGGTCAAGTCGTCGTTTTGCCGAGCAGGCAGCAGCGGCGGAAATTTTAAAGTTATTGGAGCAATAACCTGCATGTCGATGCATTCTGATCAAATCAATCCAGATTCAAACGAAAACCAAGATCCAAACAATCTGATTGATCAATTTTTTAGTTCCAAAGGCGTTACAATTCCTTCGGATTTTAAGAGCGGATTTGTGGCGATTGTAGGACGTCCAAATGTGGGTAAATCTACCCTCATGAACCATTTATTGGGCCAAAAACTCTCTATTACTTCACGTAAACCTCAAACGACACGCCATAAAATTATTGGTATTGATTCGCGTGAAAAAATGCAAGCGGTTTATGTCGATACCCCAGGTATGCATAAGAAAGAAGTACGTGCAATCAATAAAATGATGAACCGTGCTGCGCATTCTGCGTTACGTGACGTGAATTTAGTCTTATTTGTTATTGATGCCCACAAGTGGACTCAAAATGACGATTTAGTTCTTGAGAAACTCAAGAATGCTGATATGCCAGTTATTTTGGTGATTAATAAAGCTGATACTTTTGGAGATAAGAGAGAGATTCTCCCTTTAATTCAAGAACGTGCCAAACTTATGAATTTTGCGGAGATTGTTCCTGTTTCTGCACTCCGTGGAGCAAACTTAGAGCACTTAAGTGAAACGATTGAAAAATATCTTCCTTATCAGCCACCTTTATATTCATTCGATCAAATTACGGACCGTTCAGAGCGCTTCTTGGCAAGTGAAATCATCCGTGAAAAAATCATGCGTCAGTTGGGTGAAGAGCTACCTTATGATTTAACAGTACAAATTGAATCTTTCAAAACGGAAGAGGCAACTGTTAATGAAAAAACTGGTCGTTTAAAACCAGCATGTACCTATATTGATGCAACTATTTTTGTGGATCGTCCTGGTCAAAAAGCGATTGTAATTGGTGAAAAAGGTGCCAAGCTTAAAACAATTGGCATGGATGCACGTAAAGACATGGAAAAAATGTTCGAACAAAAGATCATGCTTACCTTATGGGTTAAGGTCAAAGGTGGTTGGTCTGATGATGAACGTGCTTTAAAAAGTTTAGGATATAGTGATATCTAAAAAGTAGGGAATACTGGTATGAAAGCAATTACATCAATATTGATTATCGTTGGATGTACATTGATGTTGCAAGGTTGTGTATATAAGCTTGTAACCGTACCAGTAGGTATTGCTTATAAAACGACTAAAGGTGTAGTGAAGGGTACAGCTGCTGTTGTAGGGGCTGTAATTCCTGATGGTGATGACGACGATAAAAAAGAAAAAGAATCTGAGGAATAGTTTCTTTTTATGATGCGCAATGAAGTCCTACATGGATATATGATTCACCATCGTAAATATCGTGAAAAAAGCCATATTGTGCATCTCTTCACTCAAGAATATGGGCGGGTTGATGGTATTTTAAGACAGACTCCGCCTCCTCAATATCAGCCAATCCGTTTGCAAGCCACAGGCAAAAGTGAGCTCAAAAATTTTACAAAGCTGGAAATACTAAATCAGCCGGTTTTCTTTTTTGGCGATGCTTTTTTTGCAGGCTTCTATTTAAACGAAATTGTTCTTAGACTTTGCCCACTAGAAGAGGCAATGCCACAAACTTTTGAACAATACCAGTTAACGCTGCTTCAACTCCAGCAGCTATCTTCTCATGAAAATCCGGATTTATTTCTTAGACAGATCTTGAGGCAATTTGAGCATATCTTGCTTGCAGAGCTAGGCTATGCGATTGATTTTTCAATTGATAGCTCACAAAAAGAAATTTTGCCTCAACAGTTTTATCAGTTTCAAGTGACTGAAGGATTTGCCCCCGTTGTTCAGGCAAGTCGCTCATCGTTGTCAGGAAAAGCAATTTTATCCATGCTGGATTATGAGCAGGGACAGGATTTTTCTCACGAACAATTGCAATTATTAGGTAAACTATACCGTCAAATGATTACATCGCTTTTAGGTGACCGTCCCCTAAAAAGTCGACAATTGTGGATTCAAAATACTCAAACTCAATCGTAATTAGGATTTTTTTATGGCTGCATTGCTTGGTGTAAACATAGACCATGTTGCTACTTTAAGACAGGCGCGCGGTACTGCTTACCCAGACCCTGTAGAAGCTGCTCTTATTTGTGAACAAGCGGGTGCAGAGGGGATTACTTTGCATTTGCGTGAAGATCGCAGACATATTCAAGATGATGACGTGCGCCGTATGCGTCCATTATTGAAAACACGTATGAATCTTGAAATGGCCGTAACTGATGAAATGGTTGAGTTTGCGAAAGAAATTCAACCACAACATGTGTGTTTTGTACCAGAACGACGCCAAGAAGTTACAACAGAAGGCGGTTTAGATGTAGTAGGTAACTTTGAAAAAGTTAAAGCTGCAACTCAAGCTTTAGCTGCCATTGGTTGTGATGTTTCACTCTTTATTGATGCTGATTTTGCTCAAATTGATGCAGCAATTGCTTGTGGAGCGCCTACTATTGAATTACATACCGGGGCTTATGCAGATGCAACAACAGAGCAAGAACAACAAGAAGAACTTGCTCGCATTGTAAAAGGTGTGGAATACGCAGCTTCAAAAGGTTTGGTTGTAAATGCTGGTCACGGGTTGAATCTGAAAAATATTGCTCCAATTGCGGCAATTCCACAAATTCATGAGTTAAATATTGGGCACTCAATTATTGCGGAAAGTGTTTTTGTTGGACTGGTACAGGCGGTGAAAGATATGAAAACAGCGATTCAGGCAGCAGGATAAGTAGTAATGTCGAGTATCAATTACGATGAATTAATGCAGCCTGTATTAGCATTTTTAGGATGCCAAACCCCAAAAGAATGGTTGGATGAGGCCGTTAATAATTTAGACATCTTGATGCAAGATCATGCTAACTGTGAGAAAAAAGCAGCGGGTACGGCCATGAACTTGATGTTCCGCTATAGTTTTTTCACGGACTTACAAGTTAAGCTTGCCCAGCTTGTACGTGAAGAAATGCTTCACTATGAACAAGTTCTAGAATTTATGACGAAACGTGGGCAAGAGTGGAAAGGTTTAAGTGCTGGACGCTATGCAGGTGGCTTACGAAAAGAAATCCGCACATATGAACCAGAAGCTCTAATTGATGTACTCGTGATTGGGGCTTTTGTAGAAGCACGTTCATGTGAACGTTTTTATGCGCTTGCTCCGTGTGTTGATGATGAGTTAGGACGCTATTACCGTTACTTGCTTAAGTCAGAATCTCGTCATTTTGAAGACTATTTAGCACTAGCGCTTGACGTCGCAAAAACTGCCAAAATGAAAGATCCTGAAGAAGATATTCAACAGCGTATTGAACATATCCGTGAAGTTGAAAAGAATCTGATTTTGACTCCAGATGATACTTTCCGTTTTCATAGTGGTATCCCTGCATAAGCTTGGATACCTCAAGTTAAAAAGTTTACCTTTCACGGTAAACTTTTTTATTAAGTAGCTCTAACTTCTAAATAGTTTGAGCCGATATTTAAGGTTAAGTAAGGACCATTTTTTAGTTTTTTAATGCATATCATTATTTAATAAATATATTTTTTACAGATTTAAATTTCTCTTAAAATTTTTTTAAAAAACTTTTATTTTTTTAGGCTAATAATAAATATTGTGTAAATATAAAGGCTGATATGTTCATCATGAGTTCAACTGAAACAGTTGATTATTTCTAAGGATATAAGAATGTTAGCATTAGTTACAGGCGCATCAGCAGGTTTTGGTTATAGTATTTCAAAAAAACTGATTGAGTCAGGCTATAAAGTTATTGGATGTGGAAGACGCGCAGAAAAATTAGAAGAACTACAAAAACAGCTTGGCGAAAATTTCTACTCACTCGTATTTGATATGACTGATACAGCAGAAAATATAAATAAGTTATTTAAAGAATTACCAAATGAATTTCAAATCGATCAAATTGACTTACTAGTGAATAATGCAGGCTTGGCATTGGGTCTAGAGCCAGCAGATAAAGCGGATTTAGATGATTGGTACACCATGATTGATACCAATGTTAAAGGACTTGTTACGGTTACCCGATTAATTTTACCAAGTATGGTAAAGAAGAAATCAGGCTTAATCATTAATATGGGTTCAATTGCAGGTACATACCCATATCCAGGTGGTAATGTATATGGGGCAACAAAAGCTTTTGTAGAGCAGTTTAGTTTAAATCTACGTGCAGATTTGGCTGGTACTGGCGTGCGAGTAACGAATATTGAGCCAGGGTTGTGTGGTGGTACCGAATTTTCTCTTGTACGTTTTAAGGGAGATCAGGAGAAAGCTAACAGTCTATACGATAAGAAAAATCCAATTTTGCCGGAAGATATTGCAAATACAGTAGCATGGATCGCATCACAACCACCGCATATTAATATTAACCGTATAGAAATGATGCCAACGACTCAGACTTTTAACCCTTTAAAAGTTGTAGAAGTGGAATAATGTAATTTTAAAAAGATCTAAGCGTAGAAGGTCTACCTAAGTTTAGAACTGATGATTCGATCTGGTAAATATTCGAATTATGAAAAGCAAATCCTCTACAGGCAGTAGGGGATTTTTTTATAGGTATACTTTAATAGAAAGCAATAAAAAAGCCCGCTTTAATGCTGCGGGCTTTTTAGTAT
>NZ_JAWVAV010000027.1:0-49598 GCF_033599315.1 Acinetobacter sp. OYA S30 | reverse complement strand
CTGCGCTTTACAGATTTTAATATGTAAACACTTAGGATTTGCGGGTATTCATTTATCTGCTTGTCATAAGCCAGAAGAGCAAATGCTGCTTGAAAGTTACATCGAGCAATACAGACATCTTAACCTTAAGGCCTTAGAAGAGCTTTGGAATTCACTTTGGCAAGTCACGACAGGCAAAGAGTTTACCCCAGAAATTGCTCGTTTTTCACGTCAGCCAACATCTAAACAAATCATTAAATATCGCCAACTGCATGTGATGCATGAGGCCCTGTTCGGATCTAAAATTGCCAAAGGCGTTGGGCGGTTTATTTTTAAAGCGCCTTTTTGGGAAAATTCTGTGGTTGCTAAAGCATTACTCAAAACAGAAGTATTGAGTAAACATAGCCTAGTCGGCTGTGAAAGCTGTGGTCAGTGCCGTTTAGGTGACACTTTATATATTTGCCCTGAAACATGTCCAAAAGGCTTAGCCAATGGTCCTTGCGGTGGAACAACTTTAGACCGCTGTGAATTTGGTGACCGTGAATGTATTCATTCTGTCAAAGCAAGACTAGCCAAAGCGGTTAAACAAAGCGAAATATTAAAAGAGAAACTGATTCCAACAGTGCCTCTTGAAACGAGAGGAACCAGTTCTTGGAAAAACTGGTATTTAGCGACTGAAGCATAAGTTGTATAACTTCCTTGATTTGATTTTGTTAAAAAATCAATTTATATGCTAAAGCAGGGTAATAATTTAAAAATAACAATCGTTTGCCTTAATTATGTCCAATCAAAGTGATTACCTAGGAGTATACTTAAAGCAAATCTTTTGCGTTAAAAGAAAGGCTGTCTCAATGAAAAAGTTGGTTGCTGTACTTACTGTAATTGTTGTTTTAACTGGATGTGTCTACGACCCTGTTAATTACAACAAAATACACGACCAAGAGTTCCAAGATCACCTCAGGCAAAACGGTTAGTAATAAAAAAGCCCACTCAATGAGTGGGTTTCATTTGGAATAACTTTAGAAGAAATTTTTAAGGATTTAAATCAATAAACAAAACCTCCTAAATCACTATTTTTGAAGGTTTGTTCACCTTTTAATAGTAGGTTTAAACTTATTTGTAAGATTGTTTTATCTAAAAATAATAAGCTATTTTACTTATTGTAATAGCTTATTTATTAAATAATCGTTACTTATAAGATTTATACCTTCTGTCAGTTTTAACGTTGTTAATTTAAAGAAATATAATATTTATAACTTATATATCTTATTCGTATAACTATAACAATTTAGATTGTTAAACAATTTTTAAATTACATATTATTTTAATTAATAATACTTAAATATTACATAATTAAACTTATATTTAATAATACTGCAATAAAAGGCTATTTAATAATTTTGAAAAATTATATTTTCTAAGTGGTAATTCATTTATAAAACAATTACTTGTGTTTGATTTTTTAAAGTAAATTTATATCTAAAATTTAGACAAATTCGAATTACATAATTTTTAAACATAGTTTATATAATATGATTAATTGACATAAATAGAAGAAATATATGTCAAAGAGGTCAATGATATTTAATTCACATAAGAACCATAATTTGCACCAAATTTTACGCTGTCACGATTCATTGAATAAAACCAAGTGAAAAGTTACGTAAAAAAGAAACCAATAATTTTATTGGCTTAAATAAAAAATCGAATATTACAAATAAGCGGAATGATTATGGATAACGTAGCTCAGCTAGAAACTGATACTAATTTCCAAAGCCGAAAGAAAATAACTTGGGGTGTTTTTAGTGTCCTGCTGTTATTTTTAGTTGCTGGCATCTTATATTATTTTTTTGTATACCGATTCTATCAATCTACTGATAATGCTTATGTACAAGCCGATGTCACTTGGGTAATGCCAAAGATTTCAGGCGAAGTGATGGAGTTATTAATTAACGATAATCAGGTGGTAAAAAAAGGGGAAACTTTAGCGGTATTAGACCATCGTGACTACCAAGCTCGATATGACCAAGCCCGTTCTGTGGTCAGCCTAAAAGAAGCTGCACTGGGTGTACAACAACAAAATGAAAAGTCTGCACGGTCGTCAATTATTGAAGCAAATAGTGGTGTAGTGGCAGCGCAAGCAGACCTAGCGCGTTTGAAAAAAGAGTTCGAGCGTTATCAAGATCTATTAAAAGATGGCGTAATTACCCGACAAAATTTTGAAGGGATTCAGTCTCAATATTTAACGGCTCAGGCACAGCTCAGCAAAGCGCAAGCCGCCGTAAATGCAGCAGAAGCTCAGTTGGGGAGTTTACAAGCGAGTCGAGCGCAGCTTTTAGCAGATATTCAAAGTGCCCATGCAAATTTAAACCTGTATCAAGTCGATTTGGCTTCATCAAAAGTGGTTAGTCCTGTAAGCGGTAAAATCGGTAGTCTGGCAATTCAAAAAGGCTCACGTGTTTCTCCACAAACCCGTTTAATGGCGATCATTCCTGAAAATAGTTTGTATGTACAGGCGAACTTCAAAGAAACTCAAATTGAAAAAATGCATATTGGTCAGAAAGTTAAATTAAAACTTGATGCTTATCCAAGCCTCAACTTTACTGGAAAAATTGAGAGCTTTTCTCCCGCTTCAGGTGCGACTTTCTCACTTATGCCACCAGACAATGCCACAGGCAACTTTAACAAGGTTGTACAGCGTATTCCTGTACGTATCGCTATAGATTCAAGCCCACATATTGATTTGATAAAACCTGGAATGTCGGTGAGCGCCACCGTTGACCTAAGAACTTAATAATAAAATTTTAGGTAATCATAAATGAATAAGCATGTTGAAGCCGAGTGGAGGTTTCCCGCAAAAACTGCATGGGCAATTTTTGCTGCCATGATTTTTGGCAATTTCATGGCGATTCTTGATATTCAGATCGTGGCAAGTTCTCTAAACGAAGTTCAAGCTGGTATGAGTGCAAGCCGTTATGAAGTCACTTGGGTACAAACGGTTTATTTAATTGCCGAGATTATTGCGATTCCAATGTCGAGTATTGTCTCGCGGGTGCTTTCGACACGCGTCTATTACACCATCTGTGCAATAGGTTTTACGGCTAGTTCTTTACTTTGTGCTTTGTCATGGAACTTGGAAAGTTTATTAATATTCCGTGGCATACAAGGGTTTATGGGCGGCGGTATGATTCCGACTTCCATGACCGCATTGTACTTACTTTTTCCAGAAGCAAAACGCTCTTTGCCTTTGGTCATGTTTGGCATGATCAGTACTTTAGGTCCAGCCATTGGCCCAACCATTGGCGGATGGCTTACCAATAACTTTTCGTGGCATTGGATGTTCCTGATCAATATTATTCCGGGCATTATCATTGCTACGGTCATCTACTCAGGTCCAAATATCGACCGTGCCAACTATTCACTCATCAAAAGTATGGACTGGTTTAGCCTCGTTGGTATGGCGATGTTTTTGGGTGGGCTTGAATATTTCCTTGATGAAGGTGCACGGCATGACTGGCTTGCTGATACAGGCGTTCGGGTTGCTTTTATGGTCTGTGTTGTAGGTGGCATGATTTTCTTCTCTCGAAGTTTTACTCAGCCTAAACCTTTGCTCGATTTGTCTGTATTTAAAAATAAAAACTTTACCTTAAGTGCCATTACAACGTTTGTGATTGGTATGGCGCTGTATGGCTTGGGTTACATGATTCCCGTGTTTCTTGGGCAAGTCCGTGAAATGAACAGTAGCCAAATTGGCCACGTCATGATGGTGACAGGTATTGTCATGTTCTGCTTTGCGCCGTTTCTTGCGTGGCTCATTCCCAATTTTGATACGCGCAAAACTGTATTTGTCGGAATGATTCTGGCGGGCTTTGGTGTCTGGCTCAATTCACATTTGAGCATTCATAGTGATTATGACTTTATGTTTTGGCCGCAAATTTACCGTGGTATTGGCCTCATGATTTGCCTGATTGTGGTCTCGCATTTGGCTATGAGTACATTACCGCTCAGTAAAGTTGCCGATGCCAGCGGTATTTATAACCTGATGCGTAATATTGGCGGCGCGGTTGGACTGGCTCTTATTAACTCATCCTTAGATTGGCTGACCGCCATGCATGTCACCCAGATTAATCAGTCCATGACACCGCAAAACTGGATATTTACAGAACGGCTCGATCAGCTCACGGCGCAATATCAGGAAGTCGGTGCAAATGCCCAGCAAATCGCACTGAGTGTGATCTATCGCGATATTCACTTTCAAGCACTGACATCGAGTTTCAATGACTTATTACGCATGCTCGCAATCATCATGTTTGTGACCGCCTTTTTAACCATATTTATGGATCGGGGGAAGAAAATGAATATGTAGTGATTTAGAAATAAAAGGCAGCTTTCAAAGAATGAAAACAATAGGGCATATCAAAACATATCCCTTTATAGAAAAAGAACATTGATATGAGTTTCGAATATCGCTGTACGAGATAGGGGAACTCACAGATCTGGATGTGGGAGATTAAAGTATTATGATTAATACAACATATAAACTGATTTCAAAATTGAACCTGAAAAACGCAACTTATGGGCAATATTTTGAAAAAGAGCAAATCGATACTGAACGATTAAAAGTGATGTATTCCATTTACGAGCAGTATTATGAAAATACCAGATTTTCTATTTTCGTAGATGATTTTAAAAATAAAAGCGGTGCGATCTTAATTTTTGACTCAGAAACAGATGAGATTGTCGGTTTCTCGACGGTAGTTGTGCAGCATTTCTACTTAAACGGTAAAGACTACACTGTGCTCTTTAGTGGTGATACGGTCATTTTGAAAAAGTTTTGGGGCACGCGTACATTGCAAAGTACCATGCTCAAACTCATGATCAAGCTTCGAATTAAATATCCTTTTAACGAACTTTATTGGCTTCTCATTTCTAAAGGCTATAAGACTTATCTCTTACTTGCCAATAACTACTATGTGTATTACCCAAATATCAAAGATGAAAACCAACATCTTTCGGAAGTGGTTGAACATTACTGTGAAAAATTCTTTGGCGAATACTATGACAAAGAAGCTGGCTTACTCAACTTTGGTGATGACTATCAACCATTAAAAGGTGAAGTCGCACCGATTACTGCCGAAATGAGAGAAAAGAACCCAAATATTCATTTCTTTGAACAGAAAAATCCAACTTGGAGAGCCGGTACAGAACTGCCATGTATTGGTCGGCTCGGCTGGAAAGATATTGCCCGTTTCCCTGTAAAACTGATGACTAAACCGACAAGCAAAGGAAAATTTGAAGCGCAGTTAAGCCATAAAACAAAACGTAGAGAGGCTATCCAATGAAATCTAATCAATGGTTGACTCTCGGCTCACATCTTATTTTAAAAAAATGGTGTGATGCATCTGACCGTAATTTCCAAAAACAGTTTAATGCCTTAGAGACTACACAACGTCAAATTTTGTATTCGATTTTACAGACCTCTACTTTGGCCAAAGATAAACAGATTCAAAACTATGAGCAGTTTGTAAAATCATTTCCTGCAACTCGCTATAGCGCTTGGCGAGAAGACATTCAGCGTTACCGTGAACAAAAGCTTTCACTCTCTAGCAGTAAACTGGTTCGTTTCCAGCCGACCAGTGGTTCGAGTGAACAAATCAAGTTTATTCCATATACCAAGCTGTTTTTAGATGAACTTGACCATGCAATTGCACCGTGGATGGCAAGTTTATACCGCAAATGCCCACAGTTGAGTTCGGGTACACATTATTGGTCGGTGTCATGGTTACCTGAAAGTCAGCGTGAAGTTTTAAAAGACAAAAACCTAAATGATGACAGTGCGCTACTGGGTGTAGGTAAACGCATACTGTCTAAGTTTACCCAAGCTGTTCCAAGTAACGTTGCCTTTGCGGCCAATGCTGACGATGCACTATTTGCCACCATTTGTTATTTGGTCGCAAACCGTAACTTAGCCATGATTTCGGTGTGGAGTCCAACGTTTGCGCTGCAATTACTTGAGCGTTTAGAGGTATTGCAAAAAGACGTGGTTGAGGTTTTGCAAAGTGGTAAATGGGGCAGTCGTCAGGTTTCATTAAAAGAAGTCACTGCACCGCATAGCCCTGAAAGCGCACAAGCCCTAATTGCAAGTTCAAACGGCGCACAGATCGACTTTAAAAAACTTTGGCCAAAGTTAAGTTTAGTGTCGAGTTGGGATACTGCAGGTTCAAAAGCTTGGGCAGAAAAATTAAAAGAGAAATTACCTAGTGTTCAGTTTGAAGGAAAAGGCCTATGGGCGACGGAAGGTGTAGTCACCATTCCCTATAACGACCAATACCCATTGGCTTACCAAAGTCACTTCTATGAATTTGAATATTTAGAAGGTGAGAAACAAGGTCAAATCGTTCCTTCATGGCAACTTAAACAAGGTGACGTGGTCAGCCCGCTGATTACTTCGGGTAATGGCTTACTGCGTTACTGTCTAGATGACTGCTTAAAAGTGACTGGCTTTTTAGAACAAATTCCGTGTTTTGAGTTCCAAGGCCGCCGTTTTGGTGTAGATCTGGTTGGTGAGAAACTCGCACCTGAAACCGCTCAACAGTTGTTGTCTCAGTTAAACGAAACGGAATCGAAAGCGATTTCCTTATTGGCGATTGATACCCAACAACAAGTTAAACCATTTTATTGCGTGCTTTTTGAAGGTGAAATTCATCACAGCATTAAC
The DNA here is from genome assembly GCF_033599315.1 of Acinetobacter sp. OYA S30. Lineage (NCBI taxonomy): Bacteria > Pseudomonadati > Pseudomonadota > Gammaproteobacteria > Moraxellales > Moraxellaceae > Acinetobacter > Acinetobacter sp. OYA S30. The sequence continues at coordinate 42,901 of NZ_JAWVAV010000027.1, read as the reverse complement.
AATGAATATATCGACAGTATCTTACGTCAAAACTTCCACTATGAACTTGCACGAAACTTGGGGCAGCTCGATCAGCCTCAAATTCGCCAAGCCAATAATGGTTGGAATGCGTACAAGAAACTAGTCATGTTTGATGGCATTATCGAAGGCAATATCAAACCTGAGCCACTCAAAAAAGTCACCCTGAATAGTTTGGAACAACTATGAAAGGGATGAAGCCATTTAATACTCGGTTTTTAACACTTCGACACGCCTTATATCTAGGCGTGTTGGTTGTGTCGAATACACATGCCATGACTTTAGATGAGGCTTTGTCGGCTAGTTTAAGGCATGAAAGCCAGCTTGAAGTGAGCCGTTTAAGTGTGAACCAGTCCACCGCTATGCTTGAACAGGCCAAGCAACGTGATGGACTCAAAGTCAATTTAGTTGGGCAACTTGACTATGAAAGAATAAATACGCCTTCACACGTCTTGTTTCCAACCGAAGGAAACCGTAAAGGCCGAAGTTTGCAATTGCAGGCCGATTATCCGATTTATACCTCTGGGCGACACCGTTTAGGAATAGACATTGCCGAAAATCAGCTTTCTGCCCAACACCAAGGCTTATCAGATCAAAGATCGGAAACGATTTTAAATACCGTGATGGTCTATACCGACGTATTAAAAAAGAAAGCCATTTTAGAACTCAGACAAAAGACTATGGCAAATCTGCAACGGTCTTTATATGAGTCAAAGCGCCGTTTTGATGTCGGTATGATTACCCGTGCAGATTTGGCTCAGGTGTTGGCACAAGTCGCGCAAGGTCAAGCCGATATTACACAGGCGCGATCTAACTTGACCGTAAGTGAAGCACAGTTTTATCAAGTGACAGGTACAACACCTGACAACCTTGTTCCAATCAATCAATTACCTACTATTCCCGCTAACCTAGATGAAATATTGGCTCAAACCAAGAATCATCCGGCGTTAATGCGGGCTAAATATGAAAAGCAAGCCGCCGAGAAACAATACGCTTTAACCAAACGCGAACTTTGGCCAACCGTGATGCTCACTAGCCGTGCCGGAAAGCAAGATGAAGCAAGCTATATTGGTTCTGAAAGTAATAACTATATGGTTGGGGTGCAGCTCAATGTACCGCTTTATGACGATGGTTTAAATCGGGCCAATGTTAAAAAAGCACAGGCTGATATCGATTTGGCTGCGCAAAAAATTCGAAGTCTTGAGCTGGACTTGAATAAGCGTACCCGTACCACCTATGCGCAGCTTCAAACCATTCGACAAAATAAAGACGCATTGGCAAATGCCATAGAAGCTGCATCTATTGCTTTTGTCTATACCCGTAAAGAGTTCGATGTGGGCACCAAAACCACCTTTGATTTGCTTAATACCGAGCAGAAACTACTTGATGCGCAAACCCAGAAAACCGTAAATGACCAAGACGAAGTGGTGTTTGTTTATCAGCTACTCGACCAAATGGGACGTTTAAACAATTTGGTTCCTATGCAGACCGCACAACAGGTGAATAATGAATAAAACAAATACACCATTTGCTAACACTCTCATTACCCGTGAAGCGACTTTGGCAGATGACGAGGCTTTACGAGAGTTAATTGCCGTACCGATGATCACCAAAGGCATACAAATCAGCTTTCAGCGTGAACCAAGTTATTTTAAGGCGTCCGACATCGTCTATCGGCATAAACTGCATGTCGTGATTGAAGATACCGAGAGTCAAAAGAAAGTTGCCTGTTATAGCAATGGTTACCGTCCGTGTTATATCAATCGGAACATTCAAAACTTACGCTACGCTGGAGATTTACGGGTAGATCATAGCTATCGGGGTAAATCATTGGTGAAGGTCTTAGGCAAGCATGTAAAACAGACTATGCATGAACCGAACTTTAGCCAAATGATTATTTTTGATGATAACCACGCGGCGCGTACTGCCATCCAAACAGGCAAAACGGGAATGCCCGATTATTATGATGAAGGGCTTATCGAAACATTAAGCCTGACTGACTTAGGCGCAAAAAGAAAAATCACGGCTTTTCTAAAGCAGAATTCTCAGCAGAGTCATCTTCAAGAGATTCGTACTTGTACAGCGAAAGCAGAACATGTGCCAGCCATGAACCAGTTTATTGCCGACATGGCAGAGTTTTATAACTTTATTCCTGCCTATAACTTTGAAGAACTTGCCCAAGGTCATCAGTATTTTTCAGGAATAAAACTCTCCGACTTTTCACTTTATTTTAAGGGTGAAAAGCTGGTAGGCATGTTTGGTTTATGGGATCAGCATAGTATTAAACAAACCAAAATTTTAAATTACAGCTCGGCCATAGCTGTGCTTAGACCCGTCTATAACTTATTGACGCCAATGACTAAAGGCATGTGTTTGCCTAAGCTGGGTGATTCAATTCAGTACCATGTGCTACATACGCTTATGTGCCATCCCGAAGATTTGGCTTTACACCATAAAATGCTCGAAGATGCCTATAACAAGTCAAAACAGCAGGGCGTTGGTGTGGTGAGTTTTACGCTTTCACATAAAGACCCGCGATATCAGTTAAACCAGTTTTATAAAGGTGAACGTTTAACGGGTATGCATGGTTTTATTAGCTTTGAAGGTGACCCACGGCCAAATTTTGATAAAAAGCTGATTCCATACTTAGAGGTTGGACGTATTTAACTTAAAGCTTGAAGTAATTTTAATGAAGCCCACGAAAGTGGGTTTTTGTTATATTTATGCTTAGTCACTAAACATACATATACCGCCACTACCATACAAACCGAAATTTAATAACATGGTAGTTAAGTGATGAAAAAAAGTTTATTGGGCGGCCTTATTCTGTCTTTGTGTACGACTCCAGCTTTTGCATTAAATATTTTATTGGTTAACGATGACGGCCTAACCAGCAATATCAAAGCACTCTATGATGAATTAAAAGCAAATGGTCATAACGTGGTTGTGTCTGTACCGTGTTCACCACAAAGTGGTCGCGGTGGCGCGATTGTGATGTACAGCTCAACAACGATTACTGCGGATAATGATAAGCAAATTGCGGCTGAAAATGGTTGTCACAATGGCGCAGCACCAATTGGCGCACCTGCCGCTGGAACTTTTACCAAAGCGGGTTATACCAATGGTGACTGGAACTACACGCATGGCACACCAGTGATGGCAACAGTTTATGGACTGGATGTAGTTGCACCAAAACGTTGGGGTAAAGCACCAGACCTAGTTTTATCTGGCCCGAATGAAGGTCAAAATGTCGGCAAAGTCGTTGTACACTCTGGCACCATTGGCAATGTACAGTTTTCCGCAGGTCGTGGCATTCCGTCTATTGCATTAAGCGCAGATACCAACACGGTAGATGACAAAACTTTAAACAACCCTAACTCTGCAATTGTGGCAAAGCAAACTGTAGTGTTATTAAAAGAATTACAAGCTAAGGCAGGCAAGGGCCAATTGTTGCCAAAAGGCATTACCCTAAATGTCAATTTCCCTAAAAATTTAACAACCAGCACGCCGTTTGCTTTTTCAAAAATTGGGACTTATGACTTATATAAATTGAAGTTCCAAGTGACCAAAGATAGTAAAGGCAACAACCAATTTGGCTTAGGAATCGATGCGGCACCATCGGCCCCAACTGCCACTCAAATGTCGGATGAAAGCGCTGTAATGCAAAGTAAGATTGCTGTGACTGCAATGCAAGTTGCTTATGACCAACGACCAGCAGGTCAAGAATGGCTTAAAATCCGTTTAAAAAACTTATTTAACAAGTAAGGAGAAAGACCATGAAACGTTGTTTATTGGTTTTACTCCTTGGGCTTGGATTGGCGGCTTGTAATGACAATGATCATGATGACCAAGTCTCGACTGAAAAACCTGCACTAGCGCCGAGCTTAGACGTCGGAACTTATATTATTAGTACTGAAACTGATCAAGAATTACCTATGGCGGGTAAATACTATTCTGGTGCAGATGGTTCTAAATTATTAGTTTTAGATGATGACGAAAACCGTGCCAAAATTGTGATGAGCTACGATGCCAAAAATAAAACTTGGCAAAGCAACCAGTCTAATCAGGCGATGACAGTCGAATTAGCACATTATGAAAAAATTGCTGATCAAAAACTTTTGCTTAATCAATTGGTTGGCACCTACGATTTATCGTTTCCAGATGGAACGACGGTAAATGCCGAGGTGAATGCACAAGGTAAAATTGTCTCGAAAGACCCAAATTGTGTGTTTACGGGTGTTATTACTGAAAGTGCATTAGCCAATACAGCAAAATATCAACTGACTGATAATCAGTGTGATGCGCTAAAAAATAACTCGAAAGGTTATGTTGTGGTAGATGAAGACCTAGAACCTATGAGTTTTAGACTTGTATCTGACACGGTTGCATCAAAAGACATTTGGGCATTTGCACAATCTTAAAAATAAAAAGACAACGGATTCATTCTGTTGTCTTTCATTCCAATCTATCTTGCGCCGTTGAAACAATTAACATGGTTTGAAGGTAATAATCGACACGTGATTGATTACTTTCTATATGTGAGTTGTGCGCATTAAAGGCTGCATCATGAAGTTTCACGACTCGAGCGATCGGATTTGAACTACAACGAATTAAATATTCTTCGCGTGTTTCAGTTTCTCGTTTAGTTAATGCATCAACCGCATCACGAACTTCTTTTCCAAATAAGCTTTCGATTTTGGCTAGGGTAAGAGGGGTGTCTTCAACACTATCGTGGAGAAGGGCTGTAATAATATAGACTTCTGAAAATTGGTGCTCAATTAATGAGTTGACCACACCTTTAATATGGTAATCAAAGTAATCATGAGAACCATACTTTTGACCTTGATGAGATTCTTTTGACAATTTCTCTGCTAATTCAACTTTATTTTGAGTCATTTTTTGCTCTTATTACTTTGAGTATATAACGCAGCCTAATTGGTGAGATGGGCCGCTTAAATAATAATTTTATACTGAATACTTAAGTTAGGCATAAGAGTAATTGCTCATTTTTATTATTCATTCTTGTTTAATAAGAACAGAACCCGACCTTAAATTTTTGTAACTTTAAAATTTAACTTAATGATATAAAAGCAGACTGTAAATATTACTTAAGAATATCCTTAATTATGTAATTAAATGAAAAATAATAAGTATTTAAATATTTACTAGCCAATTTCACATTGACACTTCAAATATTGGAGATTACCATTTGCGGGCTGGCCTACATCGCCAGACGGTTTTAGCAGACCGTATACGACCGCATCAGAATTCATTCCTTCTGAGGGATAGTTCTATGTGTACCTCTCGTCTCTTTCCCGTAGCGGTAGGACGGGAGAGGGACACCTGCGGGTGTGCTGGTTGTCGTACCAGTCTGCTAACCCTTTCTCGTTCTGCCACCATAAATCTTATGCTCTGGCAGAACTCCATAAATAAGGAGTTGGCTTTGCGCATCCATCATTTCTTGGCACCCATTGCCAAAAGCTATAACAACACAGCTTAAAACATTTAACGCAGCTTGATTGCCGTAAGGCTATTTCAGGCTTTAGCTCGTTATTACTTAAAACTTCGAACAACTAAAACTTGAGATGTGCTGGGCACAGTCTTTAGGGCTTTGCTATGCCTTTTTTTCTCCCAAAAAAGTCAGCAGTTTTTATATCTCATTTATATACAACAAAAATTTAATTTATAACGGTAAAAATATGCCAAATTTAACTCTCCCAACACGTGCATTAAAAGTTGTAAATACATCAATTGAGTTATTTCACCGCCGCGGTTTTCATATTGTGGGCGTCGACAGACTTGTAAAAGAATCCGAAATTACCAAAGCAACTTTTTATAACTACTTTCACTCTAAAGAACGGTTAATTGAAATCTGCCTAATGGTGCAAAAAGAACAGCTGCAAGAAAAAGTGGTTGCTATGGTCGAATACGACCACCACACAAACGCAATCGATAAACTCAAAAAACTTTATGTTCTACATACCGATGTAGACGGACTGTACTACCTGTTATTTAAAGCCATTTTTGAAATCAAAAATACCTACCCAAAAGCATATACAACCACCGTGAGATATAGAACATGGCTAATCAATGAAATCTATAGTCAACTTAGAGTACTTAAACCCGATGCTTCTTTTACCGATGCCAAATTATTTTTATATATGATCGAAGGCGCCGTCATTCAGTGTTTAAGTTCCGATGAAGTTGATGAAAGGGTGGTTGAGGTGTTTTTGAGGGGGATGGGGTGAAGAAAAGCACCGTACCCTTAATTAGAGTTTAATTATTGTGGTACGGTTTTCAGATATTTTAAATTATTTATGCCAGAAGTCCGAAATCAAGCTTGTCTGTCATATTCCTTGTAAATGAATGATTACTAGCTAACAATTCGTCCCACATATCTAAACAATAATCTAGTGTTTCATCATCTTTATCATTTTCTGCTTGATCATATAATCGTTGAATGACTCTCGTGATAGCATTTGTATCCATACGGCTTACTAATTCTTGAGTATTTAACTTAAGAATATTTTGAATCATGATAATAATAAGGTCACTAAATTGAGCCATATTCATAGAACTTTTTTCTATTGAGCGTAAAACGTTATAAATATTATGATTTAAGGCTTTTGAGTGAACATATATTTTGAAAAACTCCCGAGCGTATCTTTTCGACCAAAACTTTTGATTAAAAAAACGCCCTATATTTTTAAGAATTTCCTCGTTTTCTGAATTAACTAAGATCTCAAAGATCTGTTTCATTTTTGAGTGATCATATCCTTTTGTATCATCACCAAGAAGTTGGCTAATTACTGAAGCATAACCCAAAAGACTTTCATGATTTTTGCACTGGAGGCCTTGTTTCAGCTCTTCTTCAAATAAACCATTGAATAACCATCGAGCAATAACTTGTTTATGACCTTCTTTTCTAACATCTTGATATGGAGAACCCACCATCATTTGTACAATAGCTATAAATGACTCTTTAAATTCACTACTAAATGCATTATTGAAATAGTAGTAATAGCCATGACTTAAGGTATTTCTAATGTCTTTTTGGCATAATTTTATAAACTTTTGAAAAGCATAATTACGTTCATAATTATACATGGGTAGAAGTAAATCAGCAGTTGCCATTCTTACAGCCGCATGTTCATCATTTAAAGCATTTTCAATAAGATATTTGTGAGAAAGAGCATATTCTTGATCATCCCAAAATTTTTCAGCCAATCCTTTGTATGCGCTTCCTCTTGTACAGTTAAGAATATTTCCAGATAAATCATGGCTTGAAATTTCATCTATTTGATTAGGTTGACCTCCTCTATGAATATTTAATTTATTTGGTAATGGATCATCCGCTGATAAAGCAATATCTTCCAGTAGTTTTAAGTATTTTGGAGATAGTAATTTAACTCTTCCAGAAAGTAGTTTTTGGAGTGCTCTAGAATAATTTATAAATGAAAAATGATCGATAACTTGTTCAATCAAATCAATAGGACAGGGGGTCCATTGTTCTTTTAGATGCTCTGGAACTTGATCAAGACTATTTTCACTTAATCCTGCATATAAAGCATTAATATAATCTTGATGAATATTTTTCGGTAAGGTCAAAGCAAATTCTGCAAAACGTTTAGGTTCATCATTCACAGCACTTCTAAAATTACTTGAAAACTGCTGAATACTACATTCGGTGCTTTCCTGATCAAATTTAAAGCCTTTAAATTCTTTGGGATCTGTCAGTATTAGTTTTTTCCAAGCCTTATTGGATAATTTTCCAGCATCTTTAATTGGCGATTTAATAGTATTGACTAGACTATTACTTCGATGGCAAAAATCATCATCTGTATATTTTGAAAATTTACGATTGAGTACACTAATTATTTGTGTAGATTTATTGGAAATACGTGAGGTATCCAATTTAGGCAGTAAATGATATTGAGTTTTACCCCAATAAAGTTTGTAGTAGTTTTTACGTGTAGCTTCTAAGCACCATCTAATTTCTTCTAACTCATAATCAGGGGGAAAATAATAAATTGTATTTTCAAGTTGCTCAAAGTTTTTTTGATTACAATGAGGTGAAAATTTTTCTATGAGTTTACCCGCTGATATCCAAACGGGTTCTTCATAATCATTTCCTAATTTGAACCTATGATTTGGGTTGTCTAACAGCCATTCAATTACAAAATCAGCATGATCTATCTCAAGATTTAAAAGAGCATTACCATATATACGATTAAATATTAGATTGGGATTATTTTTTAATGGGACTAATATTTGAAAAAGTTCAATAGATTGTAAAGCCACATTCTGAGAAGCTTTAATGATGAGAGTGAACAAGGCTTTGTATATAAAAGTCTCAAATGATGTTCTTGTAGCATATTCTTCAGACCATTTAAAAGCATCAAAATCCTTAATTAGAGGCTCAGCAAAATACTGATCTAAAAAAGGTAAAAAAATCCTTAGCACATCTTGTGAATGGCTTTCAGCAAGTTTCTCAATACACTCTGTGTCGTAATCAGACCATTCTTCTGTTGAGCTTAGTCTTGTATATAATTCTTCATTACACATGAGCTTTAATAGATGCAAAGCTCTCAATGGATATTCTTTGGTTAAGTCATCCCAAAAAATATAGCGACTGCTGACTCCATTTTGAGTTAGCTCAATGCGAAGATTAAATAATTCCTCTGAATCATCACTCATTTTCCAACATAAACAGTTGTATATCTTTTGATTCCACTCAGGTGATCGATTCACAAACTTAGATAATTCATTAATTAACAAGTTTGGAGCTTTATCAGAAACTGAGCTTAAAAGCTCTAGAGCTTTAGATTGCATATCACTATTCTCATCTAACCAATCACTTAAATAATGATTTTCAGAAAGATATTGAACGAGTGTAGGGCAACCGCTACAACTTAATCTTATAAAATGAGGTGCTAGATCAGAATCTGAAATGATCTTATTTATAAGCTTTTTAAGGGGAGCTTTAAAGTTCTCTATATGCCGTAATGTACTAAATACCAATGATTTTAAGTGGAAACGAATCTCAGAATGAAAAAGAACTGCTTCAATACAATTACAGAAAGCTCTTTCATCTGCTTCATATAACATTGCGAGTGCATATCTGAGATGCTCTCGTTTTAAAAGGGTTTGTTGATTTTTGGGACCTAATTCATGTAAGAAATCTTCAGGTGAACTAAGACCTTGCGAATATAACTTTTTTCCTATTGCATAATCATGGATTGCTTGATGTCTAAAACTAATTTCTCTATTTTGCTCAGTGAGTAATCCGACAGAAATCATAGCTTTCTTAATTTCTGATGAACCAATTGATAACTGAGTTGATGAAACACTTAATTTGTTAGCTTGATTCATTAAATTTATAACTTCATTGAAGAAGTTTTCACTATTTGCTGTGGAAATACTATGACTATCAGTGAGTTGTTTAAATCTATCATCGATGAAAGACCTGATTAAATCTAATTTTGTTGTAAATTTAGGAGCGAACCCTAAATCATTGGCTAAATCCATATAAATACCTAGCCATAAAGGAATTTTTAAAATATTCTGTTGCTCATTACTCAACTGATCATAGTCTTCAAATTGGCTAACATATGGCTTAATCTGATCTGGCTCAAACAGTTTTAATTCCATCTGTTTGACCTCACTATTGAGTTCACTGATCCAATTTCTTAGGCGTACATCATCTTCAAGCTCAAAGTTTCTTGTTGCCATAATAATTTTTATATTGGTATTGCTATATTGGCGTAGTAAAAGAATCTCTTTAACCATTTTAATGCATATATCTAATGCATTTGATGAGTGAAGAGCAGTCCAACGAAGAGCATCTAATTGATCAAGCAAGATGATAATTTCTTGACTCTGTCCATATTTTTCTAAGCAAGCAATAGGCGAATACGGAAATCCTAAATCTTTTCCAAATTGATCGAGATTTTTTTTAGGAACTCGTCTATCTAGTCGAATAGGAAGAACAATAGCCCCAGATCGAACAAAATGTTTTTTCAAATCTAATAAGAAAGCGCTCTTGCCAACCCCTGCATCAGCTTTAATTATTGTGATTGGGTTATTATTAACAGTATCTAATGTAGTACTAAACTCGGCACGTTGAATGTTTTGTTGTGATATTAAATAAGGCTCGATTGAGTGATCAAACTCATCATTTAGCGTTGCTATTACATCGGATATATGAGGATGACCCGGATAGGTTTTAAAAGAAAAGTGGTGGACTTCTAAATCTGTTTTAAGAATATGAGATGTAATATGTGTTCTTAACTTACCGCATTTAACAGGGTAACTTTGAAGGAAATGAACAAGCTGACTAGGAAGTTGATAAACCAGTTTTTCAGCTAATAATATACACAGTTCATTATCTATATCATCTTCATTAAATTTCTTTATTTCAAAACTCTTTAGAAAGTGAACAGCTTTATCTAAATCATCAGGATTTGATAGATTTAATTCTAATTTTGTACACAATTCACTAAATAATTTACGTCGTTCTTCACTAATATTTTGAATTTGATAATTGTAAAAATCAGAACTTGAACCTGTACTGTGTCTAGCACTTTCACAAATATCTTCTAGTATTCTAAATCCAATTCTTGAAACTACCTTGTAAGACTTTGAGCCAGATAGAATGTGCTGAAAACCCTTTGTTAGAAGTTCTTTAGATTGAAGAGTAGAAAGAGACCAAGCATCATCAGAAACATTTCCAATTTTGCATTGATGATGTTCTTTATATCCATCCAAATTACCAATAATAACATCTACAGCATCTTCATCTGGACCAATAGGTTCTACTTGTACATAAGAAATTTTTTCATCTAATAATCTTAAAAGCTGAAATGCGACCCAAGAGGATTCATAACGATTGCCAATTTTTTCTGCAAGGCCACCTGGTTCTAAAGACACAAATATTCCTCAATTTTAAAATATTTTTATTATTATAATTTATATATTTTTTTCTAGTTTTCCAATAAGTAACGTTGATAATATATTGGAAATTCAATATTTTTAAATTTAATAGGTAAAGATTAAAAATTAGTAAATTTTATTCAAATAAATTTGAGAAAAATATGAAAGATATCGAAATTTTAGAAATAAAAGAAATTGGCGATTATGAAGAAGGTTTATCGCTATTGTTAGAAGATTCTATCAATAGCGGAGCTTCAATAGGTTTCTTAGCTCCCCTAGAAAAGAATGAAGTCGTGAGTTATTGGCGTGAGGTCAACTATAAATTAGCACAAGGTAATAGCCGCCTATGGATTGCCACACAACAAGGAAAGATTGTGGGTAGTGTTCAATTATCCTTGGTAAGTAAAAAGAACGGCGTTCATAGGGCCGAAGTTGAAAAACTCATGGTTCTGACAACAGCAAGAAAACAAGGAATAGCAACATTACTAATGAATGAACTAGAAAATTTTGCGCGAGAAAAAGATTTACGCTTACTCGTTTTAGATACTCGTGAAGGCGATGTGTCCGAACTTTTATATAGCAAGATTGGATTTGTTCGTGTGGGTGTCATTCCAAATTTTGCATTAAGTTCAAATGGGAACTACGACGGCACAGCGATTTATTATAAAAAGCTTGTTGGAAACTAGAAATAACTTCCAAACGCATATACAACCGCCGTGAGATATAGAACATGGTTAATGAATGAAATATATAGTCAGCTTAGAGTCTTAAGTCAGATGCTTCGATTTTTGTAAAAGCAATAAAAAAGCCCTAAATAATTAGGGCTATTCAATACATATCTATATAAGAAATGATCTTCAATCAGGTTATTTCTTATATGGCATAGATTCAAGAATTTCTTTAATAACAGCTGGGTCCACTACGTTTTCATACATAGTGTTGAAAGTATGTTTCTCATCTTCAGTGGTTTGAGCATTAACAATAGCTTTCAACTTTTGCTTATATTCAGTATGACCAGCTTGGTACATGGCAGCATAACTTGACCAGAGAGCATATTGCTTTTGTGGATTATCATTACTTAATTTTTCGTATTGTGCCTGATATAGCTTAGCTGCTTTTTCATAACAGCTATTAATTTGGTTTTCTGGCTTTTGCAATTTTCTTTGAATTAGACACTGAGTTTCTTGAATGCTTGCCGTGCTATCTAAAGCGAGAATTTTTGTTGCCAAAATATTGGCTTCATTTAAATAACCTAGTTGCAGTAGTACTTTTAATTTCAACTTTTGCACTTGTATGCTTGAATCATTGTCATTTGGAAATTTCTTTAAAAGTTTTTCCAACTTTGCTTGTGTGGATGTAATGTCAGCTTCTGTCTGAAGAGAGTTCATAATTTCATTGAACTCTGCCACAAGTGGTTTTAACGCTTCTTTTTGGTTATTAGATTGTTCACTCTGCACTTGGGTGATTTTGGTTGTGCTATTAGGGTTATTACATGCAGCAACCAAGGCACTTAATAATAGAATCGTTAATAATTTATTCATAACTTTTTACACCTTGCGCGCCGCAGAGTTTAAGGAAAACTTATATTTTTTAATAGGAGGCATGGAATGTACAGAACCCACGGTATCCGAAATTACTGCGGTATATCCTAATTCAAGTTCTACATCAACGAGCTGTAAATTTGGTTCTGGCAACTTGATAGTACAACTTCCCAAAGGGGCCTTATTTTTATCTGTTGGCCAATATCCTTGATCACTTTTTAACTTGGTTCTGGCAATCTCTTTACCTTCCCGTGAAACAATTGCGGTCCCAAAAGGGTAAACAGTTCCCTTGTGGCTTAATGGAGCTGCATTAATAACTACACTTAAAAATAGTTCCTTGCCTTGAACTTTGTAGTTTAGAAAATAGCTTACAGCTCCATCCAGAGGTGTTACACCTTCATCACCTAAAAGAACAGCCTTATGGCTAATGTAGACATCAGTTTTATACTGCTCAATGTAATAGTTTTCATATTTTTCTTCTCTAAAACTATCAGTAGTCTGCTGTTTTTGTGACATTGGAGCTGATGAGGATTTTGCACCCGATGATGCTGCACCACCATTGTCTTGAACAACTAAGTTTTGTTGAGGCAGTAATTTGCAACCACAAGAGAGTGAATCATTAACACGAGCAGCAGCTTTCCCAAAGATTTGCATGTTTGGATCACCGGAGACAATAGTTGCAACGACTTTATGAGTTGGGCAAGTTGCTTTGTCGCCAACACAGGCAATGGGAATTCCGTCAATCAGGAACATACTATTCCCTGAGATTACTTGACCACCGCCAGTAGTAGGGCAGCCTATAGTTATATATGGTGTCGCCAAAACTATTCCTTCTTATTTTCATGAAGTGGTGGAATGATAGCAAAGAGGGGTAGACAGTGCTGTATAGTTTTATTTATCAGAATGCACAGCCCATACGACCAATAATAATGTAAATATCTCGATCTTTGTAAAGCAATTTAAAAAGCCCTGAGTATTCGGGGCTTTTCATTTAAGTTTTACTTTAATGATTCTGGTACATAATTTGATAAATCAGTACCATAAAATGACTCAATATCTGCATCATACAAAGACTTATATCTATCTTTTGATGCGACATCTTTAGTCTCATCAATAAATTTCTGTATTTTAGCTTTATAGTCAGTGTGACCAGCTTTATACATTTCAGTTAAATATACAAATTCGGCGTCTCTGTACTGGGGATCATTTTTGCTAGTCGATTTACTCAATTCGGTTTGTATGAGTTGGGCAGAAGCTTCGTGACACTGTTGAATTTTTACTTTAGCCTCGTTTAATTTTTCAAGCAATGTACATCTAAACATTATCCGTTGAGGCAAGGGTTTCTCTTTGATCTGTTGTTCATTTAACTCATAAGCCTCTTTATACATACCAGACAGCATATAAATATTCATCAATGCCATTTCTCTTTGTTTTTTGGCAGTAACTTTCTTAATTTCAGGTATTAAAGGCGCTAAAGTTTGTTTTATCTTTTCATCTTCACCAGAAGTCACAACTTCATTTGTGATTGTTTCATATCTATCTAAAATTGTTTTATCACTTGCTGATAATTCCGTTTTTACGTTTTGAGAACTGCTTTTCGCAGTAGTATCTACCTTTGTTTGTTCATTTGATGCCTTGCTACAAGCAGTAACTCCAAATACAGAAATGAGAACAATAGTACTGATTAATTTTCTATTCATGATTTACGTCTTGATGCAGAATTTAGAGTAAAAGAAAAGCGAGTGTATGGTGGGTTTGGTCGCACTGTACCGCCATCAAATTTTGTCGTCTATAGTCCAAGCCTATTTCTATTGACCACATTCGTTTTAAATGAATCAATTTTGGATAAAGTAGTAAAAAGCCCTGAATATTCAGAGCTTTTATAATAATGATCTATTCACATACTTCTACAAAGTTTCGAGCAGTCTTATCTTTGCTATCGCGTAGCTTAATAATTTTTTGTCTTTCATCGTATAGGCTGTGAACATCATTTAAGGTTTCATCCTTAAGTTGGCTTTTGTATGGACCTTCAACTTTATTTACGTAGTTTTCCATGAATACCGTCATCCAACATATTGTGTTGAGGTCACCATAGTCATAACCGTTTTTATCTAAGCCTTGAATCCAGTCTGGGTATTCTTCATTTAAAAGGCTCCGTGCTGTTTCTAACTTAACATAGGAATTATTAAACAAAGAGTTTTTCAAAGCAGGCTCGTTGTTCACATTCTTATTTGCTTCAATGATCAATCTATAATTGTCAGTAGCATAATTTTTCAGATCTACTTTCACATAGTTATCAATGTCTTCTTTATCTGTCGAAGCCTTACAAGAAGTCAGGAATAAGCAGGAAAGTAGCAATATTGGTATTAACGTAATTTTCATAGTGAGGAGCAGTGATTAGGTGGAGAGTAGTGCTACTTCTAAATATATAATGAAACAGTGGCTTGATCGTAAGAATGTCCAAAGTCATTTTACATATATTCGTTAATACAATATGGTCCATTGTTGGTATACGTAGCTAATGTATTAGACTTACGGTTTGAGTCAATGATTGGAATTTGGCAGCTAATTAAATAAACACGGATATCTCGACAACATCCGTGTCCGAAAAGACCATAAAATGAACTATGGTTTTTTCTCTGCCAAGAGCATAGTCTGTTTAAGCTGCTTACGATTAAAACCTAAAAACTCAATCACATTTCTAAAAAGTGATGGTGCTTTAGCAATCGGAGTATTGATTTTAGGTACAACTGTCATATCTTTACGCCGTTCTATGCTTTCAACTACACTCGAGACAACTTCTTCAATAGATACATATTTCCAAATACCCGAGTTACCTTTCCATACAGCTTTACCTGCTGGGTCATTTTGAATACTGTCCATCATTGGGGTCTTAAAGAAAGTTGGATGAAGGCTACCAACATCTATATTTGAATATTTTAATTCCAGACGAAGGCTATCACATAAAGCCCAAACACCTGCTTTACTCGAAGTATAGTGAGTGTTTAACGGGGAGTGGACGAAAGCTGCCATTGAAGATACAGCCAGTAAGTATCCCTGACTTTGTTTTACATACGGTATAGCTGCGCGAAAAGTACGAAATACCCCTGTAAGGTTAATATCGATGGTTCGCTCAAAGGTTTCGGGAGCCATATGTTCTAGTGCTTCGGTTGAAGCTATGCCAGCATTTGCAATAACCACGTCAATTTTACCGAAGTGTTGAGCTGCATTTGCCATAGCCATTTCTAAGCTTTCCAAAGAGCGTACATCTGCTACCCAACCTGCGGCAATGCTTTGCCCACCTAGCTGTTTTGCCTGACTTTCAACTTTGTTAAGGTCTAAATCTAGGAGTACTAGTTTTGCGCCTTTGGCTTGTAATGCTTGAGCAATCGCAAGTCCTAGACCACCTGTTGAACCTGTGATGACCACAACTTTATCTTTTAATTCATACTTCGCCATTTTTAAAGTCCTTTAACTTAAGCTTGAGCTACTGGAACAGTACGTTTAAGAAAATCAATTTGATCTTTCACCACATGTTCAAAGGATTGACCTGTGTAAATGTCAAAATGGCCGTATGAATAGGTTTTTATTTCTTTGTGAGGTGTACGCTTGGCATGACGCAGCGTGGCTTTTGCAGGAGCAACTGTATCTGTTTCACAAACACAAAATAGAACTGGGGCTTTAATTTTTGGAGTCTTACGCCCCGGGTAATAACGGATAATGTCCAATGCAAAACGTGCTGCCACGTAGTTTTTGTAGTTAGGTTCATCTTTAATTATGGACATAATTCCTGAATAGGCATCTGGAGCAGTCATTAACGCCGTTTCATGCTTTAGTCCTGCAAGTTTAACCATAAGTGGTTCTTTATTCAGTGCAGCCCCTATACGGTCACGCACAGCCAAAGCCGTAAGTTTTGCTGAAGTTATAGGACTCATGGCTAAACTAGAAGAAAGACCATCTGTAAATGGACATTGTGAAACTACTGCGCAAATGTTGGCATCCTGAGCGGCAGTAGCCAATACATGACCGCCAGAAAAAGAACTTCCCCATAAAATAATCTTGTTTCTATCAACATTGGGTAGGGTACGAGCATAGGCAATGGCGGCTTTCCAGTCTTCAAGCTGACTTTTTATATCTAGTAATTGTCGAGGTTGTCCTTCACTATCACCAAAATAGCGATAATCAAACACTAAACAAGCATAACCCTCTGCCACAAAGCGCTCTGCAAAAGCGGTTAAACGCATTCTACGAGTACCACCCAGACCGTGTGCCATCACAATCATTGGAGTAGCTGCCTCGGTCGTGGGACGATATAAATAGGCACTGCATTTCACGCCATTCGAATCAAACTGAATATCTAGTGGAGTTTGTGGCACATTCTTTAGATTTTTATTCATGTATTTCTCTCAATATTTGCTATGACGCTATCATCTTAAAAATAATGAGATAGGGCTTGATGAAAGCCGCCATATTGCTTGACACTTTGCGCCAAAAATTAGATTGAGCAGGTGTTTTAGTCATTTGCTTTTGCTTAAAAGCTTTAAGTACACTACTTGATATTTGACGCCAAATTAGAAATATACGAAATGAATGGATTGAATAAGTCGTTGTATAGAAGAAGGATTCCTGAAACCTATGTTCAGTTATTGTTTGAATATCTCGAAAAGCTAGGACATGACCCAGAAAAGGTGCTGGGTGAACCATGGCCTAAAGCAGATTCAAATCATTTAGAAGGCGTAGATATCGATCATTGGGAAAGTCTTCTTGTTATCGCTAAAGATTACTTAAATGACCCTTTCATTGGCTTACATGTGGGCCAAACGATTACAGCTCAACACCTAGGCGTTTTAGGTTCTGTATTTCTTGCGTGTGAAAATTTGGGAGCGGTTTTAGAAAGATTTGAGCGTTACCAAAGGCTCGTATATGACGTGGTGCCCGCATCTGTACATATTTACCCTGAATATGTAGAGCTTTCATGGGATACAACAGACGATCAAACAGTCGGGGGGTTATCTGATGAAACTGGTCGTACGGTTATAGTTCAATTTTGCCGTAGTCTCATTAGAGGAAAAGAAAGACTTAAAGAAATACATTTTATTCATGAACAGCCTGAAAATGTTCAGCCTTATGAGGAGTATTTTGGTTGTCCTGTGCTTTTTGAGCAACCCGTGGCACTTATGCGTTTTGATAAGGAAATCTTAAGTCTACCGCTTAAAAACTCCGACGCGGCCTTAGTTGCCATACTAGAAAAACATGCTGACAAGTTACTGGCAAGTCTGCCACATATTGATGAAATTACAGATCAAGTTCGTAAACAGATTGCTTACTTACTTCATCAAGGCGAACCAACTATTGAACAGCTTGCAGAGCGATTAAATTATTCACGTAGAACCTTGCAACGCCGTTTAACCGAGGCAGGTACGAATTTTCGGAAAGAATTAAATACTGTCCGTTACGAATTAGCAAAATCGTATTTAAAAGATCCAAGGCTACAAATTGTAGAAATAGCCTTACTGTTAGGTTATGCCGAACACAGCCCATTTACACGGGCTTATAAAGAGTGGTCGGGTAAAACACCACAACAAGCTAGAGAAGAAATGAATGAATTAAGGTAGAACTTATACTATAGGTTCTACCTTTTAGCTCTATACAAATGCTTTAAAAAAGATATGCAGATGTTTTGAGTGTTCATTCATCGTTTAATGCACATTCAAAATTACTTGGGTTTTCTTTACATCTTACTTTTTTCAAAAAGTTCATCATTTTTGGGTCGTAGATACCTGCTTTGGTTAGCTGTATACGAGCCTCGCGCATCATTTTCATATAGTTTAATTGTTCATTTTTAGGAATATCCATCCAATATTTTGAAGGAATATCACTTTCATATTTGGCAATAATACCAAATGTTCTATTGAGTTGGCTGGCTACCCAAGTTCGAGACTTTTGCCCAAAACCTGCTGGAAATTGGTCTTTACGAATAATGAAGTTTGCTGAGATTTGAGTCAAAGGAAAACGAACAATTGCTCCTTTCTCACCTAAACCTTTGTAGAGTTCAAAAGGTTTAAACGCAACAATAGGAGCGGGCACAATATCAATTTCATGGTTATTAAATTTTGCACCGGCATTGGTAACGTCTACCGATACAGCCTGACCCCCGACATGTTGAACAAGCTTTGGTTGGGCTTCATCGTATTTAAATACCCCAATTTTTTTACCGGCAGCTTTGGCGAGAGTATTTATACTTCGATCATTTACAAATAAATATGCAGGGCCAATAGTCCCTAAACCTGCAATTTCGTAAGGACCTACCACCATGTTTTTTGCGGCCATGGGTGATGACAACAGCTTATAAGCATTAATCGCCGTTTTCATATTTGTTAATGCGCCAACCGCATCTAAAGATCCTGTATATTTATTAAACTGGCGGCCACGTAAACCACTAATAATAGCGCCATCACATTTTCCAACTTTTAAATCTTCAGCAGCTACACGTTCATCTACATATGCTTTTAAAGACATATCAGCTCCCCAATTTTTGGCTTCAAGCGCATAGTCTTTAGCTAAGGCAAAAGCTTCTCCAGACTTACCAATTGGGTCAAACACACAGACGACTTGTTGTTTGGCATAAAGAGTTGTGGTTAAACAGGTACTTGTAATAAATAAAATAACTTTTAAACGATCCATATTTAATTATCCATTATTTAAGTTATAAAAATTATTTTATGAATCTGACTTAGATTAGATATGACATTTCAATAAGAATTTAAAGAGAAAAGGTCAAAAGACAGCTTGGGATTAGGAAGCCTTTATAACGTTTAAAAAAGTACTTAAAGTCTAGAGCTCTTAAAAACAGTTACTCCCTAATGAAAAAGTGAGTAACATTAAACATTAGAATACTTATTACGCATCACAGCTATGAAGAAAAATACAAAGCTTGATCAAGACAAGCTATTTATTAAATTATTATTTAAATCTACCTCTGAAGTAACAGATGAGGAAATTGAGTACTATCGAAAGTATCCCGACCAAATTGACCAAGTCACTGCACCCCTAAACATTCATAAAATATTCTTGTGGGCGGGCGCCTTATTGGGAGTTATAGTGGTTGCCATAGCTAAATTTCTTAAATTTTCAGGCTCATTAGATTTTTTGTCTGAAGGGGTACTGGAGTTTGTTATTGATATTATTTATGAAACCGGTATAGCCTTAATTGGCGCAGCGGTTACAGCTTATATGTTAGGTGTCCTATTAAACAAACAACAGGAAAATGCCACAAAATGGCGAGAAGAAATTCGTAGAAGAGTAAAAGAGAGTGAGGGGGCACTTTAACTCTAAGATTTTTTAATTTAGCGAATTACCCTATCTCTTCATGACCCATAGAAATTTTTATAGTGAAAACACTTTTCGAGCCTTGATTGCTATATTGAATAGTGCCTTTCAGTGCCATAACAATTGCATGTACAACAGCAAGACCTAAACCTGTGCCACCAAATTCTTTATTCCTTGATTCTTCTAATCTAAAGAAAGGCTTAAATAAATCTTCCTGGAACTCGGTTGCAATGCCGGGGCCTTCATCCTCAATTTTTAATATCCATTTTTGTGATACCACTTCCGAGGAAATTTTAAGTTTGCCTGCATTTGAATAGCGAATCGCATTATCAATTAAAGCAATTAAAACTTGCTCAATACGACGGCGGTCGCAATATACAGGAGTGGACGTTAGGTCAAGTTCTGGTACTAGCTTAGCTTGATCCAAACGATCTTCAAATGCTTTAAGAACTTTTTCAACTACCGCCTTAAAGTCAAACAATTCATAATTTAACCGGAGTTGCTGGTTCTCTACTAAGCTTAAAGTCCGTAAGTCTTCGACTAAGTGAGATAAACCTTCAACTTGATTTAAAAGACTTTTAAATAGAACTTCATCAGGTTTAAAAACGCCGTCGATGATGCCTTGTAAACGGCCTTGTAAGATCGTTATAGGCGTTCTTAACTCATGTGCGATGGCTGCATTCCAAACCTGTGCATTTTTAACAGAAACCTCTAGCTTTTGAGCCATATCATTAAAATTATATAAAAGCTCCGACATTTCGGCGGAGTGAATTCGGTTATCGTAAGCTCTAGCAGAGAGGTCGCCGTGACTAATTTTTTTTGCTGCTTCGGCTAAGAAGTTAATTGGCACAATAAAACGCTTTGCAAGGCGCATGCCAATCACTAATGAAATAATACAGCCGCAAAAGATAACAGTGGCTAACCAGATCCAGTCTACAAAATGAAAACTGGTCCAATCTTCTTGTTGAAATGAGCTTAAACTAATCCAGCCTTTTTCAATCGCATAGTTATAAATGACATAACCCAGTACTACAGAAAATAGCGTAACGCTTAAATTTACAATAGTTAAGGCAATAAAAAGTTGCTTACTAATTCCTAACTTACTTTTCATAAAATATTCCCTAGCTATTTTTAATATTATTTAGGCATCATCTTTTATAGCTAGGGGATTATCTAGCCTATATCCCACGCCACGCACATTAATTAACATTTGAAATATGCCTTGTTCTTCTAGTTTTTTTCTCAGCTTACTTACATGGCTATCTACGGTTCGCTCTAGTGCATCGCTATCATTCATGCAGTGATTCATAAGCTCTCCGCGCGTAAAAACTTTATGAGGCTGATCAATCATGAATGAAATAATTTTATATTCAGTCAGCGTCAGATTAAGCAAGATCTTCTTATTCTCAGAGTGTATATAAACGCTATGAGTGTCGGTATCAATTTCAATATTTTTATAGAGTTTATTTTTATTAGTTGCCTTGTTTGTAAACTGAGTACGTCTTAAGACTGCCTGAACTCTAGCGACGACTTCATTTGGGTTAAAAGGCTTCACCACAAAGTCATCTGCACCTATGCGTAATGCCATAACTTTATCAATATCTTGATCTAGCGCCGTCAGCATGATCACGGGAGTCTGAGCTTTTTGGCGTATTTTATTTAATACTTCCCAACCGTTTAATTCGGGTAATTTAATATCAAGTAAGATTAAATCGATGGGTTGGCTAGCGTGCAATTCAATCGCTTGCTTTCCATTCATGGCCCGAATAACACTCATGCCTTCACGTTTTAAATAATTTTCAATAATGTCGCCAATATCGTAGTCATCTTCTACCACAAGAATAACTTTATCTTGGCAATCAAAAGAAAAAGAATGATCAAACATAGAAAATCTGGCTATAGAAAGTGCTTAAACTCATCATACGCTAAATTATCGGTATTTCTCCACACTTACTCCACACTTTAGTGATTATCCCTACACACTCATCAAAAATAATAAGAACATCAAAAACTCACTAGGTTTGGACAGTATGCAAAAGCATCTTTTACTTCCTTTATTTTTATCTATTGGGCTGATATTACAGGGGTGTGATTCAAAAGAAGTCGCTCAAGCTGAGCCACCACCGGCTAAAGTCAGTGTATTAAGCATTCAACCGCAATCGGTAAATTTTAGTGAAAATCTTCCTGCACGAGTACATGCGTTCCGTACGGCGGAAATCCATCCGCAAGTCGGAGGTATCATTGAAAAGGTTCTATTTAAACAAGGTAGTGAAGTTAGAGCAGGGCAAGCTTTATATAAAATTAATTCCGAGACTTTTGAGGCCGATGTAAATAGCAATAGAGCTTCTCTCAATAAAGCTGAAGCTGAGGTGGCAAGACTCAAAGTTCAGCTAGAACGTTATGAGCAGCTGTTACCAAGTAATGCAATTAGTAAGCAAGAAGTAAGTAATGCTCAAGCTCAGTATCGTCAGGCTCTAGCTGATGCCGCTCAGATGAAAGCATTGCTGGCCAGACAAAACTTGAATCTGCAATATGCAACAGTTCGAGCGCCTATTTCTGGGCGTATTGGGCAATCTTTTGTCACTGAAGGTGCATTGGTCGGTCAGGGCGATACCAATACGATGGCAACTATTCAACAGATTGATAAAGTCTATGTTGATGTAAAGCAATCAGTTAGTGAGTATGAGCGCTTACAAGCTGCGCTACAAAGTGGTGAATTATCAGCAAATAGTGACAAAACCGTTCGTATTACCAATAGTCACGGGCAACCTTATAACGTCACAGCAAAAATGTTGTTTGAAGATATTAATGTTGACCCGGAAACGGGCGATGTCACATTCCGTATTGAAGTTAATAACACTGAACGAAAATTACTTCCGGGCATGTATGTGCGTGTCAATATTGATCGTGCTTCTATTCCTCAAGCGCTATTGGTTCCTGCGCAAGCGATCCAACGTAATATCAGTGGCGAGCCTCAGGTATATGTCATCAATGCCCAAGGTACAGCGGAAATTCGTCCTATCGAAATTGGACAGCAATATGAGCAGTATTACATCGCCAACAAGGGTTTAAAGGTTGGAGACAAAGTCGTTGTTGAAGGTATTGAACGTATTAAGCCAAATCAAAAATTGGCATTGGCAGCATGGAAAGCACCAGCCGTCGCGAATCATGCTTCAAGTGTAGAAACCAAAACTTCTATAGCTGAAGGGGCACAACCATGATGTCACAATTTTTTATTCGTCGTCCCGTTTTTGCTTGGGTTATTGCGATCTTCATTATTATATTTGGATTGCTGAGCATTCCTAAACTGCCAATTGCACGTTTTCCAAGTGTAGCACCGCCACAGGTGAATATTAGTGCGACTTATCCTGGTGCTACAGCTAAAACCATTAACGATAGCGTTGTAACCTTAATTGAGCGCGAATTATCGGGTGTAAAAAATCTACTCTACTATAGTGCGACAACAGATACTTCCGGTACAGCAGAGATTACCGCTACGTTTAAACCGGGCACAGATGTGGAAATGGCTCAGGTCGACGTTCAAAATAAAATCAAGGCTGTAGAAGCTCGCTTACCGCAAGTTGTACGTCAGCAAGGTTTACAGGTTGAGGCTTCATCGTCCGGATTTTTAATGCTGGTCGGGATTAACTCTCCAAATAATCAATATTCCGAAGTTGATTTGAGTGATTATTTGGTTCGAAATGTTGTAGAAGAGCTAAAACGTGTCGAAGGTGTAGGGAAGGTTCAATCTTTCGGTGCAGAGAAAGCTATGCGTATTTGGGTCGACCCGAATAAGCTTGTTTCTTACGGTTTATCGATTAGTGATGTGAATAATGCCATTCGTGAAAATAATGTCGAAATTGCACCCGGCCGACTTGGTGATTTACCAGCTGAAAAAGGCCAGCTCATTACTATTCCGTTGTCGGCTCAAGGGCAATTGTCTAGTCTCGAGCAATTTAAAAATATCAGCTTAAAAAGTAAAACTAACGGAAGCGTAATTAAGTTATCTGATGTTGCCAATGTAGAAATAGGTTCACAAGCATATAACTTTGCCATTTTGGAAAATGGTAAGCCTGCTACCGCGGCAGCAATTCAATTAAGCCCAGGTGCTAACGCCGTGAAAACTGCCGAAGGTGTTCGAGCAAAAATTGAAGAATTGAAGCTAAATTTACCGGAAGGCATGGAGTTTAGTATTCCTTACGACACCGCGCCGTTTGTTAAAATTTCAATTGAAAAGGTAATTCATACATTACTTGAAGCCATGGTTCTGGTTTTCATTGTGATGTATCTATTTTTACATAATGTCCGCTATACGCTTATTCCAGCAATTGTGGCGCCTATTGCCTTACTCGGTACTTTTACCGTGATGTTGCTTGCCGGCTTTTCAATTAACGTACTCACCATGTTCGGTATGGTGCTTGCCATCGGGATTATTGTCGACGATGCCATTGTCGTAGTTGAAAACGTAGAAAGGATTATGGCGACAGAAGGATTATCGCCTAAAGATGCAACCTCTAAAGCAATGAAAGAAATTACCAGCCCGATTATTGGTATTACGCTGGTCTTGGCTGCAGTATTTTTACCTATGGCATTTGCGAGTGGTTCTGTAGGGGTAATCTATAAACAGTTTACCTTGACCATGTCGGTATCTATTTTATTTTCAGCGCTATTGGCACTCATTTTAACACCGGCACTTTGTGCCACGATCTTAAAGCCAATCGATGGGCATCATCAGAAGAAGGGCTTCTTTGCATGGTTTGACCGTAGTTTCGATAAAGTCACTAAAAAGTATGAATTGATGCTGCTTAAAATCATCAAACATACAGTTCCAATGATGGTGATCTTTTTAGTAATTACCGGTATTACCTTTGCCGGAATGAAATATTGGCCAACAGCATTTATGCCAGAGGAAGATCAAGGTTGGTTCATGACTTCGTTCCAGCTACCTTCAGATGCAACCGCAGAGCGTACTCGGAATGTAGTCAATCAATTTGAAAATAATTTGAAAGATAATCCCGATGTAAAAAGTAATACCACCATTTTGGGATGGGGTTTTAGTGGCGCAGGACAAAACGTAGCTGTGGCTTTTACGACACTTAAAGACTTCAAAGAGCGTACTAGCTCTGCATCTAAGATGACAAGCGCCGTTAATACTTCCATGGCGAATAGTACGGAAGGTGAGACCATGGCCGTATTACCACCCGCTATTGATGAGTTAGGTACTTTTTCAGGTTTCAGTTTACGTTTACAAGACCGCGCTAACTTAGGTATGCCTGCTTTACTGGCTGCTCAAGATGAACTTATGGCAATGGCAGCCAAGAATAAAAAGTTCTATATGGTTTGGAATGAAGGGTTGCCACAAGGTGACAATATTTCTTTAAAAATTGACCGTGAAAAGCTTAGTGCACTTGGTGTTAAGTTTTCTGATGTTTCAGACATCATTTCTACATCAATGGGTTCAATGTATATCAATGACTTCCCTAATCAAGGACGTATGCAACAAGTCATTGTACAAGTTGAGGCTAAATCACGTATGCAATTGAAAGATATCTTGAATCTGAAAGTCATGGGTTCAAGCGGTCAATTAGTCTCGTTATCAGAAGTTGTAACGCCACAATGGAATAAGGCACCACAACAATATAATCGTTATAACGGACGACCATCTTTGAGTATTGCTGGTATTCCTAACTTCGATACGTCATCGGGTGAAGCAATGCGTGAAATGGAACAACTGATTGCGAAATTACCGAAAGGTATTGGCTACGAGTGGACAGGTATTTCCTTACAGGAAAAGCAGTCTGAATCACAAATGGCCTTTTTACTTGGTTTATCCATGTTAGTTGTCTTCCTTGTCTTGGCTGCACTCTATGAAAGCTGGGCAATTCCACTTTCTGTGATGCTGGTTGTGCCACTCGGTATTTTTGGAGCAATCATTGCCATTATGTCTAGGGGGTTAATGAATGATGTGTTCTTCAAAATCGGGCTAATTACCATTATTGGTCTATCGGCAAAGAATGCGATTTTGATTGTTGAATTTGCGAAAATGCTGAAAGAAGAAGGCATGAGTTTGATTGAAGCCACTGTTGCCGCAGCCAAACTTCGCTTACGGCCAATCCTGATGACATCACTTGCATTTACGTGTGGTGTAATTCCTTTGGTGATTGCCTCAGGTGCAAGTTCAGAAACTCAACATGCTTTAGGCACAGGGGTTTTTGGTGGCATGATTTCAGCAACCATTCTGGCTATTTTCTTTGTTCCCGTGTTTTTTATCTTCATTCTGGGTGCAGTAGAAAAGCTATTTTCCTCTAAGAAAAAAATCTCATCTTAAGTTCAATGCATCAGGGGAAATACTCAATTTCCTCTGATGCTTCATATGCTCAAAATTTACTTTATTTGGAGAATACTATGTCTAAATCGACAATCGTATCTCGTGGACTCATTCTTTCTACACTCTCAATTGCACTCGTTGCATGTGTCAATATGCAGGCGCCACAGCCTGCAATTACATCTCATATTCCTCAAAATTTTAGTCAAAATCATTCTGGAAAAACGATTGCAGAAAAAAGTTATAAAGAATTTATTTCTGATCCGAAATTAGTACAGGTTATTGAAATAGGTCTAAACAATAATCGGGACTTACGGACTGCTACGCTTAATATTGAACGTGTACAGCAAGAATACCAAATCACAAAAAATAGCCAGCTCCCAACCATTGGTGTAATGGGAAATGCAGTGCGGCAGGTTAGCCCATCGATTAACCCCAATAACCCAGTTTCTACATTTCAAGTTGGCTTGGGAATGACTGCCTATGAGCTAGATTTTTGGGGCCGTGTTCAAAATTTAAAAGATGCTGCATTAAATAACTATCTTGCAACTCAAAGCGCGAAAGAGGCTGTGCAAATTAGTTTAATCAGTAACATCACACAGGTTTGGTTAAATTATGCTTTTGCACAAGCCAATTTAAACCTTGCCGAGCAAACCTTAAAAGCACAAGTCGATGCTTATAATCTAAATAAGAAGCGCTTTGATGTTGGTATTGATAGTGAAGTTCCATTAAAACAAGCGCAAATTTCGGTAGAGACTGCTCGAAATGATGTTGCAACTTATAAAACCCAAATTCAACAGGCAAAAAATTTACTGGATTTATTAGCAGGTCATCCTGTTCCGCAAAATTTACTTCCGGATCATGCTATTCAAAATATTACCTTTGAGAAAAACTTTGCAGCCGGTTTACCAAGTGATTTATTAAATCATCGTCCAGACCTTAAAGCTGCCGAATATGAGTTACGTGCTGCAGGAGCAAATATTGGTGCTGCTAAAGCACGGATGTTCCCAACCATAAGCCTGACAGGCTCGACGGGTTATGCATCATCTGAACTGAAAGATTTATTTAAAACAGGCAATTTTGCATGGTCGATTGGACCTAATATCGATCTACCAATTTTTGATTGGGGAACAAGAAAAACTAATATTAAAATTGCAGAAACTGACCAGAAAATTGCTTTAGCTAAATATGAAAAAGCCATTCAATCAGCTTTTCGTGAAGTTAATGATGTGCTTGCTACACATGCGCATATTGGTGAACGATTAGACGCTCAGCGTCGCTTAGTCTCTGCGACTGCTGCAACCTATAAACTATCTATGGCGCGCTACCGAGCGGGCGTGGATAGTTATTTTACGGTTTTAGATGCTCAGCGTTCCGCTTACTCAGCACAGCAAGGCTTGCTTGCGCTTGAGCAAATGCAATTAAATAACCAGATTGAACTCTATAAAGTTTTAGGAGGAGGAACATCAAAAGTCTAATAAAGTTTCACTCTTAAAAAAATAAGCTGATAAAGGTATTCCAAATCAGCTTATTTTTACTTTAGATGGTCTAATATTGCTATGAAATCATGTTATCTAACACGGGGACGAGCTAAGGCTTGAGTTAAAAAATTAATTTGGTCTTCTAAAATTTTTATTTGCCACGGTTCATTATAAAAATCAAAATGATCAATCGGGTATTCAAGTAATTTAACTTCTCCATTTGCTAAGCTTGCCGACTTGCGAGCAGCTTCAGGAGGAGTAACTTGATCATTTGAACCCACTTGTACCAATAAAGGACACTTTATTTGATGGGCGAAATTAATGGGCCGGTTTCTTGCAACCTCTAAAGCGGTTCGTGCACATACTTCATTCCGCCATGTTGGCCCAGCCATGGCTTTATAGGAGACCTCCGAGCCAGGTGTACTAATGATGGCCGCCGTGCCCGGTTGCCCCACGATTGGAATAAGATGAGCTTTTTGGCCTAAAAGAGAATAAGCTAAATCTTTTAGTCCATGAGCGACTGCAACGGTTAATTGTTTTAGACCACCATAACGGCAGATTTGTGAGAGGGCAGCTAAACCATCCGTAGCCGGGTTCATAGAGATTACTGCAGATATTTTCTGATCTTGGGCCGCAGCGACTAAAACGTGGCCTCCAGAATAAGACGTCCCCCAAATTGCAATACGAGTTTCATCTACATTAGGTAAACCTCGTGCTGCAGCAATTGCTGCATGATAATCTTCACGTTGGCGCAGGTAAGATACATCTTGGCGAGGTATTCCTCCTGAATCCCCGAATCCACGATAATCGAAGATAAAGGCATCAATACCAGCTTCACTAAATGGTTTAGCAAATTCTAAAAGGCCTGTATCGCGTGTTCCTCCAAAACCATGTGCCATAACAATACATGGTCGTCCATTATCATTTATAAATTTGTCTGTAGTTGCAGGTATATACCAAGCTGCACAGGTAATACCTTGACTTATGAATTTAATATCTTGCATAAGAATCTCGATTTATCGATCTTAAATCTCCCATTTCGATAGCCTTTTCAAATAAGAGATCAAGAAAGTTGAAAATTAAGCTTGTGCTTTAATTTGCTTAGTTGAAGGCTCATTCATTACAGATAGTTTTTTTTTCGATAACCGCTTTATGAAGAGCAACTCAGGATCATTAACAGGACCCTTACGAAGTCTTTCAAAATCATGCTCATAGGCATGTTGTAATGTCCAAGGTCCTTCTGTTCCAGCTTTTGGAAATTGTGCTAGACCACGTTGTACATAGCCTGGGCTTAAATCAATGAAGGGTACTCGTTCCATTTTTTTGTTTTGGATAAAAGGTTTGAATGTGCCGTAGCCATTTTCATCCATATAGTCAAGCATACGACAAAAATGTTCCCAAACAAGATCAACTTTTAATGTCCATGCGATATTGGTATAACCAAATGCAAATGCTAGATTCGGTACGTCAGAAAGCATCATTGACTTGAAAATAGTGGTATCTGGATATTGAATATTTTTGTCATCTACTGTGAGCTGAATACGGCTAAAGGCCAACATATTTAAACCTGTAGCAGTGACAATAACATCAGCTTCGAGCAATTTTCCAGATTCTAATAAAATACCATTTTCTGTGAATTTCTTAATACGATCCGTAACAACGGAAGCTTTACCTTCAGAAATGGATTTGAATAGGTCTCCATCAGGAACTAAGCATAAACGTTCATCCCACGGGTTATATTTAGGCGTAAAATGTGTTTCTACATCAAAACCCTTTGGAAGTCTTCGTCGCACATCTGCAATTAATAGCTTCTTCATAATTTGCGGATAGTTACGACAAGCTTTATATAATGCACGGTTCATTGAAATATTTTTTTTGCGAATAATCGGATAAGCTCTTTCATAGCCTAAAATTTTATTCAACATACCTGCAATTGGATCAACAGCGGGAAAAGAAACCATATAAGTTGGTGACCGCTGAAGCATAGTTACATGTTCTGCTTTATCCGCCATAGAAGGCAGTAGAGTTACAGCTGTGGCTCCACTACCAATAACGACTACACGTTTTTTAGTGTAATCAAAACCTACTGGCCAGTGTTGAGGATGAATAACCTTTCCTTTAAAAGACTCAATCCCCTCAAATTCTGGAGTAAAGCCCTTTTGGTAATCATAATAGCCTGTATTTAATAGTAAAAAGCGGGCTTTAAAATTTACTAATGCTTTTGATGTTAGATTTTCAGCCGTGATGGTCCAAAGCTGTTCATCTGATGAAAATTCAGCCTTATTGACTTTATAGCCATAGTTAATATGAGCATTTATTTTATTTTCTTGAATAGTTTCTTGTAGATAGTCACAAATCACATTTGCTTGGGCAATTGCTTTTTGATGGGTCCAAGGTTTAAAGCCGAATCCAAAAGAGGGCATGTCTGAGTCAGATCGAATCCCTGGATATTTAAATTGACTCCATGTGCCACCAAATGTATCTCGGGCTTCTAGAATAATAAATGTAGTATTTGGTCGATGTTTTTTTAGGTGATAGGCTGCACTAATACCTGCAATCCCTGCGCCAATGATTAAAACATCAGTAGTAGTAACTTGTTCTGATGTATTCATATCGTATTCCTCTCTACAAATTTCAGTAGTTAAGCATCAGTTAGATTTTCTAAGATGATGAATTTATTAATCTTCATTTTTCCTGATCCATGGAACTGATGAACAAACGCCTTACTTAAGCTCAGTATGCTTTCAGTTAAGAAGTCCCCGTCACAAAAGGGGGCTGTTCAATATTATTAATTCAATAATTACACAATGTCAATGACACGGTGTAATTATAATTATTTTGTTATTGAGCATTTCTAAATAATTATTTAAAAATTTTAAAAATATATAATTATGATTGTGTTATTAAGTTTAAAAAAACTTCTTATTTATTTTCTTTCCAAGAATTTGTTCCACAATAGTGCATTAATGCTTGTCGAATAATTTATTAATACCTACAATGACATCGTGTCAATGAGAAATTGGATAGTATGACAACTACAAGACGTAGACCCAAACACGACCCTAAAGTTTCTGAAAATGAAATATTAAATGCTGCTGAACAGTTTTTAAGTGAGCATCCTTTTCGTGAACTCAATGTAGATGAGGTCATGCGCCGAACTGGCTTAAAACGTCCAGCATTTTATGTACATTTTAGAGATAAGCATGATCTGGCTTTACGCCTTGTTGAAAATATTGGCAAAGAATTATTTACTATTGCAGATAGATGGCTTAAGGGTAACAATTCCCAAGAAGATTTGCGTCAAGCTTTAGTTGGGCTTGTAGAAGTTTATGTGCAACATGGGCGTGTGTTACGTGCTTTTGGAGAAGCTGCGGGTGGAGATGAACGTGTAGACAACGCATACCGTAGTTTAGTTCAAGACTTTATTAATGCTGCTGCTCAACATATTAAAGAAGAACAAGAGGCGGGTAGAATTAAGAAAGATCTAGATGTAGAAGAAACAGCAAAAGCACTTATCTGGCTTGAAGAAAGATATCTTTCTGAAGTTTTTGGACGTCCATCTGAAGTTGATCCAAAGGTAGCCATAAGGGTACTTCAAAACATTTGGTTATCGACACTTTATGGTGCTAATTAAAAAAATATTAACTATAAATTTATGAATGTTCAAAAGGATTTGTTCATTCATTTCTAAAACTAAAAAATATATGTGTTTCATATTTAATAAATTTTTTAAATTATTTTTTCAATCTAATTTTCATTTTTTTTAAACATTCTTCTCATAAGCTAATTTTTTATTTTAATTACACTGTGTCATTGACACTGTGTAATTGTTGGAGCAATATATATTCAGCTTTAGTGTTTTTACGTAATGCTAAAGAACAAATTACATCTTCTCAGGGAAGAGATTATGTGAGGGGTTTGCAATGAATCTGTATCTTTTTGAAAGATGGAAAATTGAAGTTTTACGTATGTGAGCTAAGCAAAATCGAATATCAAAGGAAGGAGCATTAGATGAATAATATTCCACATGCAAACAAGTCATTCTGGCTAGCCCACTCAGGCGAATATATTCCCTCACCACCTCTTAGAGGTAGCATTGAAGTAGATGTGGTGGTTATTGGAGGAGGGTTTACTGGATTATCTACTGCTTATCACATAAGAAAAGCCGACTCTGCTGCTTCCGTGGCTGTTCTTGAAGGTGAATGTGTAGCATTTGGTGCCTCAGGCCGTACATCTGGTTGGGTTGTGCCAATTCCCGTACTTGATCCCACCACTGCAAAAGTACTTTATGGCAAAGAAAGATTAACTGAGCTTCAAAATTTCGCATGGAATGGTCTGGACTATGTACAGGACCTCATCAAACGCGAAAATATGGATAGTGATTTTGAAATGCCCGGTGTGACATTTACGACACTTCGCGGCCATGAAAAACGATTAGAGCAATTTACTCAATATTGGCACGATCAACCTCGCTCAAAAGACAGTGTCTATATGGATAGAGCTACAGTAAGCCAAGCTTTAAATAGCGATGCATTTTCTGGTGGATGCCGAATGCCACATTCTGGGCAAGTCAATCCTGTGAAGCATTCTCGAGAGCTCAAGCGAATAGCTGAAGCTGCGGGCGCACAAATTTTTGAGCAAACGCCAGTACTGGATATAGAAGATAAGGAAAAATTCTTTATTCTCAAAACTCCAGAAGGAGAGGTGAGAGCTAAACATATTGTATTAGGTACCAATGGTTTTACTCATTTATTGCCACCAGAATTGGGACTAAAACGTGCACAACTTCCAATGTTTGTATATCAGTTAATTACTGAACCTTTAACTGATGAAGATTGGAAAGCGCTTGGATGGAAACATCGTGGTCAGTTTTATGACAAAACAACCTATTGTCCTCCAACCTGTAGAACGACTGTAGATGGAAGATTGCAATTTAACCTATGTGATATCTATGTAGGAGAAGGGCGTTCTATGGATGAAGCACAGAAAGTGCAATTTTATGATGCCGCTGAGCGAATGTATAAAAAGGTATTTCCTGCATTTCAGAAATTAAAAATTGCTCAACGTTGGAGTGGTGCTTGTTCTATTCCTTTTGACGTAAGGTCTCAAGTGGGCACACTCCATAATGGTCGTATTTCTTATGCCTATGGATACAGTGGTGCAGGCGTAATGATGTCACAAAATTATGGCCGAATTTTAGCTGATCTTGCATTGCAACGTAAAACAGAGCTTACCGAGCATTGGTTTGTTGCCAATGGAGAAAAAGGACACGCTAAATTTAAACGTTTCCCACTAATTCCGGGTCTCATCGCTGCGCTACGTACTTATTTCGAATACGAACGAGTATCAGCACTTTCTAGGAGAAGACGCCTTGGACTCGATTAAACAATATGATGATGGACACGTATTTACAGCGTGGGTTGCATTAATCGGTATGGTAATGGCTGCCACTTGCTTGTTTTGTTTTCTTGCAGTTACAGGGTTTGATTTACATCAAATATTTAAACCTGAATTTGCATTAACTTTGTCGGCAAAAGACCAAGCCCTTTTCAGAACTTCAATGATTTCTGACTGTTTTGGGTTTTATCTTCCTTTTCTAGCTGTGGGCGTATATCTGTGGCGAAAGTTGCGCTCTTCAGGAGGATTGTTGTCCGATATCGCTATTTTATTTCTTGTGATTTCAACCATGTTAGGCATAGCAGGGGCTGTTTTACAGGCCTCTGTGTTAGGACCACTTGCCGAAACATATATGTCTGGGAACGAAATGGCTAAACAGGCGGCAGGCACTGTGTGGGCAACCATTTCGCAAGGCTCGCAAAATGGCTTATGGCCAATGGAAGGACCGACCATCGGTTTTTGGGCAATAGTCAACGGACTACTTCTGAGAAAAAACAAATCCGCATTAGGTTTCCCATTGGTTTTGGTTGGTTTGGGATATGTTGGATTTGCTGTGCTTCTTTTCTCAGGCTTTTCTCAAGTGGCTTTATTCCTTGAACTGTTCTTATTACCAGTGCAAGTAGTTTGGTTAGGTATTTTCGGTTTGAGTTTATTACAAAGATAGATGTAAAGAATTTTAGAGCCATGTTGTGAAATATGGCTCTAAAAATAAAAAACTATCCTAAGGATTTAGGGAAATAACAACGAAAAAGGATATAGGTATGAATGGAATGTCAACTAATAGGACAAATCCGATTTTAATAGGAATGCTTGCCGTATTTGTGAGTAACATTGGTCACGCTTCCGCTCTTGAACAATCAGGTCAATCTATTTTGCCATTTCTTGAAAATGGGAATTATGCAGAAGCAAATTTTTTTGCAGTTGATTCATCTGTTTCTGGCATAGTCAACGATAGAGCCGATCTTGTACGAGATCATCAAAGTCGTGATACAGGTGATATTGCAGAAAGTACGCAGTTCTATACAGCTGCTCTAAAGTTACAACTCACAGATCAATTAAGTTTTGGTATGTTATACGATCAGCCTTTTAGTGCTGACATTAAATATCCGGCACGTTCTAATAATAGTTACTTTGATAATGATGTTAGCCATCAAGGTACGTTCGTAAAAGCCGACACTCAAAATTTAAGTATGATTGTGGGTTACTCGCCAGTTGAGCATTTTCAGATTTATGGTGGACCAGTTTATCAAACCGTAAAAGCAAACCTAGGTCTTCGAGGCAATGCCTATACTCAGGCTTTTAATGGCTATAATGCTAAGTTTAAACAAGAAGGCGAAGTTGGTTGGTTGTTAGGAGGAAGTTATCAATTACCCGATCTTGCATTAAAAGCAGCGGTAACTTATCGGTCCAAAATCAAATATAAATTTCAAGTAGATGAAGATATTTATGGTCAACCATTACAACTTGTTGAAAATGAGAAAACCAAACTAGAGACTCCAGCATCATTAAATATTGATTTTCAAACTGGTATTTCTGAACAATCACTTGTTTATATGAATTTAAGATGGGTGAATTGGAAAGAGTTTGAAACACGTCCTCCGCAATATGGCGCTCTATCTGAAATTATTGTGAAAGAAGTAACTGGTGGAGCTTATACCCAAGGTTTTAAGCTCGATTCTTATCAAAAGGATCAATATAGTGCGACTGTCGGTCTCGCACATCAATTTACAGAAAAATGGAGTACTTCAACAGATGTAAGTTGGGACTCAGGTACAGGTAATCCTGCATCAACGATGGGACCCATAAAAGGTTCATGGTCACTTGGTTTAGGCGTCCAGTTTAACCCAGCTAAAAACTACTTTATAACTGGTAGCTTAAAATATTTTTGGCTAGGTGATACTAAAACTGAAGATGGGACTTATTACTTGCCAATAGAGGGAATCAAGCCATACGCAGAACAGGCAAATTTCAAAAATAACCATGCAATTGCGTATGGTTTGAAATTTGGATATTGGTTTTAAGAAGGGTCAATAAAGCCTTATACAATGGCAGTAAACAGCATTGTGTAAGGCACTGATACTTGTTAAATATGCTTAGAACACTTAGCCAAACTATGGTCACAGTGAAGATCAAGTGACTTACTAATATATGGAGAGTAGCAAAGCCTTATATATGGTAGGTTTCCAAATCTTTTATTTAACATAATATACATTATACGAACAATTATATAGTTTAAACTAATCCCTAGTTATTTCTATCTTTCAGATCTAAAGCTCTCTTTACGTAGCTTTAAAGTTATTTGGCTAAACATCACTATCTGAGCATAAATATGACATTCATCTTTCTCTATTCAGCTTTACATAGCTAACATAATTTTATTGATCACTGTATAGCTTTTCTTAGAATCTTTGCTGCACTTAAATTTAGATGATCGTCTTTGGCTAAAGAATTAAAATTTAAATTAAATTTCAGATGAACCATGCTCCTTACTACTCAATTAAATTCAAACAACTTTATCATTACAGAAATTTTAAAATAATCATTCTGATACTCAACTTTCTGTATTCCTTTTAAATACTTTAAAGATTAAATCTTCTAATTTAGTTCGCCTTATTATTACCTTAATTTTTTAAGTAAAATTAAATAAATACGAGAATTATTTACAACCTATTCAAAAGTGATTTTATTTTTCATATTTTAATTCGTATAAATAAAAAATCTGAGCTAAAACATTACTTTTAATTTCCGTGAATATATATTATTTCAATAAATATTATAATTAATTAAATTATTTTTTAGCTTGGTATTTAGGTTAAATTTTTATAATTTTAATTAAAGCATTTATTATCAATAATTTAATTTTACAATAACTAAGATACATTAATATTTGTAAAGTGTGATTTAATTATCGTTTTAATAAAATAGATGTAGAAATAAAACCTATTTAAACAAATTAAATAATTAGTGAGATACGGGTCACATATTATTTTATGTTTTTTAATTGAAATTGATTTATATATTGTTTTTAAATAAAAAATATTGTATCACTTATATTAACTATTTAATAAATAGGTACTTATAAAATGAAAAATAATATATTTAAAATTTTGGTTTTGGCGGTATTTTCTACTTCCCCACTATTTTGTTATGCAAATAACACAATAATGATCAAAGGAAATATTGTTGAAGACACATGCTCAACAAAAAGTAATGAGATAGAATGTAACGCAGTCAATAATTTGAATATTAAACTTGATAGTGAATATTTAAATAAAGATAGTCTCTATAAATTAGCTCAACATACAGAGAAGATGGACACTAGCATTGAAAGTCTAGGTTCTAATCGAAAGATTATACTTATCAATTATCATTAAGCTCATTTCATCACATTTGATCTTATTACTATAGAAGCTGGCAAAAGAGTGACTCATACAATTCAACATAATTTTTTATGAATTGGGTATTGGGTCACTCTTTTTCTGCAAAAATGTCTATTTGTATATTTTTTCTATATACATCTGCATAATTTATTCTATATAATTGTATTGTAAGAATTTAAACTTATTCTTCACGTAAATTGTTTAATTCTTTTCCAGTTACATAGTAGCCTTATGTAATTTTCTTATCTCTACGATTCCTTTCTTCTAAACAATAAAAACTATCTATAAAACAGCTACATAAGCTGTGTTAACTAGCTGTTAACTGAACCCTAAAAGTGTGACTCAATTAAAATTATGAAAAAATAATGTGACATAGTTTGCATTTTGTTTAAAAAGTGTTAGCATTGTTACATTACTTTTCAAGATGTCAAACACTGGAAAAGTAAGGAATTAAACTTTTATCCAGACTTTTGAGAAAACACTATGAAAAAACTTGCTTTGATCGCTGCTCTTTCGGTTGTAGGGATTGCGAATGCTCAAGCTGCTGATGGTACAATTACAATTAATGGTTTAGTTACAGACAAAACTTGTGACATCGTTACTCCTGCTGGTAAAGATTTCACAGTGACTCTTCCTACTGTTTCTAAACAAACTTTAGCTGTTGCTGGGGATGTTGCTGGCCGTACTCCTTTCCAAATCAACTTAGCTAACTGTTCACAAGGTAAAGTAGCTACTTACTTTGAACCAGGTGCAACTGTTGACTTCAATACTGGTCGTTTACTTAACCAAGACGCTACTGGTGCTAAAAACGTTAACGTTCAACTTTTAGGTAGCAACAATAACTTCATCCCAGTACTTGCTGCTGGTGCAAACGGTGCTCAAGCTAACTCTCAATGGGTTGACGTAGCTGAAGGTGCAAGTGCTGACCTTAACTACTATGCTGAATACTATGCAACTGGTGCTTCTACTGCTGGTAAAGTAACTACTTCTGTTCAATACACAATTATCTATCAATAATTAATTGATAGCGGGGTTTCTATGTCCGCATGGAAACCCTGTTTTGTGTAGCACTTTCCTGAATCTTTCTTGGTTGAGAACTCGAAAAATGAAATTGAACAATTATAATTTTTTGTTAGGTTTGGCGTTTGCTTCATCTGTTGCTGCTCCTGCCGCTCAAGCAGAAATTGTAATTCATGGCACCCGTGTAATTTATCCATCGGATGCTAGAGAAGTTACGCTACAAGTTAGCAATAACGGTTCAAAACCAGCACTTGTCCAAGCTTGGATTGATGAAGGTGATCCAAAAAGTACTCCGGATCAATCAAAAGTTCCTTTTATGATTGCTCCTCCAATTTCTCGTGTTGAAGCGACAAAAAGTCAGACGCTTCGTATTACTGCCCTTCCAAATGCTTCTCAATTTAACCAGAAGCAAGAAACTGTTTTGTGGTTAAACGTTTTGGATATTCCACCAAGACCTACCTCAAAAAATGCAGATACGACACCTGATAACTTCTTACAACTTGCAATTCGTTCCCGGATCAAATTCTTCTATCGTCCGGCTTCAATTAAAGAAGATGCGAATTTAGCAGCAGATAAGCTTCAATGGGTTAAATCTGGTCAGAATTTAACGGTAAAAAATCCAACTCCTTTCCATATTACGATGACTTCTGTTTATCAAAAGGTTGGAGATAAAAAAGTTGATTTATTGCCTCAAGGACTAATGGTTAAGCCTTTTTCTGAAGCTTCTATTCAGCTTAAGAATAGCAACCTTCAGGATATGAGTTTTATTAATGTCAACGACTATGGTGGTCGAGTCGAACACCAAATAAAACTTCAGTAATCAGATTATCTTTTTAATAAATTTAAGCACCTATTATGTGAGTAGGCGGACTTAGCTATGCCAAAAAAAAGGCAAGAATCTTATAAATTATTAAAACGCCATATTTGTTATTACTTGGCTTCTGGCGTTGTTACAATGACAATGCCTGTGTTCGTGCATGCTGAAGAAGCAGCTGCGAGTGCGCCTGTAGAAGCTGAATTTGATTCTGCTTTTTTAATTGGTGACGCTCAGAAAGTCGATATTTCTCGATTTAAGTACGGCAACCCTGTTTTACCAGGTGAATATAACGTTGACGTTTATGTAAATGGTCAATGGTTTGGTAAACGCCGCATGATTTTCAAGGCATTAGATCCAAATCAAAATGCCGTAACTTGTTTTACTGGAATGAACCTTCTTGAATACGGCGTAAAACAAGAAATTTTAACCAAGCACGCTCCCCTTCAAAAAGAAAATAATAGTTGTTATAAAATTGAAGAATGGGTGGAAAATGCATTTTATGAATTCGATACTTCTCGTTTACGTGTAGATATTTCAATTCCTCAAGTTGCATTACAAAAAAATGCTCAAGGCTATGTCGACCCAAGCGTATGGGATCGTGGGATTAATGCCGGCTTTTTGTCTTATAGTGGTAGTGCGTATAAAACTTTTAATCAGTCTGGTGACCGAAGCGAAACGACCAATGCTTTTATGGGGGTTACGGCTGGTCTAAATTTAGCAGGTTGGCAATTACGTCATAATGGTCAGTGGCAATGGCAAGATACGCCTGCGGAAAATCAATCTAAATCAGACTATCAAGAAACAAACACCTATTTACAAAGAGCTTTCCCTAAATATCGTGGTGTTTTAACACTCGGGGATAGTTTTACAAACGGCGAAGTATTTGACTCATATGGTTATCGTGGTATCGATTTTTCAAGTGATGATCGAATGCTACCGAATAGTATGCTTGGTTATGCTCCACGTATCCGTGGTAATGCAAAAACCAATGCAAAAGTTGAAGTACGTCAACAGGGTCAATTGATTTACCAAACAACGGTTGCACCAGGTAATTTCGAAATTAATGACCTTTACCCTACCGGCTTTGGTGGTGAAATTGAAGTTTCTGTTATCGAAGCGAATGGTGAAATACAGAAATTTTCTGTGCCTTATGCCTCTGTTGTACAGATGTTACGTCCAGGCATGAACCGTTACTCATTAACTGTAGGTCAGTTCCGTGATCAAGACATTGATCTGGACCCTTGGATTATTCAGGGTAAATACCAACAAGGTATTAATAACTATTTAACTGGCTATACCGGAATTCAAGCATCTGAGAATTACGCTGCAATATTGCTTGGTGCTGCTGTTGCTACACCAATTGGAGCAATTGCATTCGACGTGACTCACTCTGAAGCCGAGTTTGAAAAACAGGCTTCACAATCAGGTCAAAGTTTCCGTTTAAGTTATAGTAAGTTAATTACGCCGACCAACACAAACCTAACACTTGCAGCTTACCGTTATTCAACCGAAAACTTCTATAAATTGCGCGATGCCCTGCTTATACGTGACTTGGAAGAAAAAGGTGTAAACACTTATGCTGCTGGTCGTCAACGTAGTGAGTTTCAGATTACTTTAAACCAAGGGTTACCTGAGGGTTGGGGTAACTTCTATGTGGTAGGTTCATGGGTAGATTACTGGAATCGTAGCGAGAGTACTAAGCAGTATCAGATTGGTTATAGTAATAACTACCATGGTTTAACTTATGGTTTATCTGCAATTAACCGTAAGGTTGAGTACGGCTCAAATGATGCGTCGCATGATACTGAATATTTAATGACGCTTTCATTCCCAATTAACTTTAAGAAGAATTCAGTCAACGTCAACGTTACTGCTTCTGAAGACAGCCGTACTGTTGGTGCAAGTGGAATGGTGGGTGATCGCTTTAGTTACGGCGCTTCTGTGTCACATCAAGACTATGCGAACCCAACATTTAACGCAAATGGTCGTTACCGTACTAACTATGCAACTGTTGGCGGCTCTTATAGTATTGCTGATTCTTATCAACAAGCAATGGTAAGTTTAAGCGGTAGTGTTGTTGCACATTCTGACGGTATTTTATTTGGACCTGAGCAAGGCCAAACCATGGTACTTGTGCATGCACCTGATGCCGCTGGAGCAAAAGTGAATAACACGGTTGGTCTAAGTGTAAATAAAGCGGGTTATGCAGTAGTTCCTTATGTTACGCCATACCGCCTTAATGACATTACTCTTGACCCACAAGAAATGTCGAGCGAAGTTGAACTTGAAGAAACAAGTCAACGTATTGCCCCATTTGCTGGTGCAATTGCGAAAGTAGATTTTGCAACTAAAACAGGCTATGCAGTTTATATTAATAGTAAAACTGCAGATGGCAACAGTTTACCATTTGCAGCGCAAGTCTTTAACCAGAAAGATGAGGCTGTAGGTATTGTTGCACAAGGTAGTATGATTTACTTACGTACTCCACTCGCTCAAGATCGTCTCTATGTTAAATGGGGCGATGAAAGTAATGAACGTTGTTCGGTTGAGTACAACATCAGTAATGAGTTGCAAAATAAACAACAAAGCATAGTTATGACTGAGGCTGTCTGCAAATGAAAAGAATATTATTAACAGGTTTCTTATTTACGGCTGGCCTTGGTGTATACGGTGAAGCTAATGCTTACTGTACTTTAGGCAATGATAATTATGGAGCCTCATTTAGCTCGGTTGATATTTCCATGGCTGTAGGTCGCGTTGTGGTCCGACCAAGTGACCCAGTTGGAAAAATTTTAAGAAAAGCAACTTTTCCAATTAACGCAAATGGTTCAACAGCAAAATGTACGTCTTATAGCGATACTATTACTGCTGCACTTACCCAAGGCTATGCATTAAGCCCACTAGGGAATAATATCTATTCGACGAATATTCCTGGAATTGGTATTCGTTTGTACCGTGAAGCGGAAAATGCAACTAACTTTTCTGGCTATTATCCGTATACCCGTAGTTTAACACCAGGTATGAAATATTTTCTTGCTTCGGGATATTTTGTTGTCGAAATTGTGAAAACTGCTGCACAGACTGGTTCGGGTGCATTAGTACCTGGTTTATATAGTCGATACTATGTAAGTGGTTATATGAACCGCCCTTTTTTAACCAGTACAGTTAATGGTGATGCAATTACCATCGCCTCTTCTTCATGTGAAATTCAAGGTAATATTAATAAAGTTGTACAGCTCCCGACCGTTACAAAGGCTGGTTTCAAAGGCGTTGGTTCTACTCAAGGCGAACAAACCTTCGATATGAACATCTTATGTAATGGTGGTATCAACCCTACTGGCTACGAAGAGAAAAACCTTATTAGTTTAACTTACGACTTTACCCAAGACGGAACAAATAATCAGGTACTCGCAAATACTGCTCCGACATCTGAAAAAGCAAACGGCGTAGGTTTACAGTTACTCTGGAATTATCAAAATAAAAATCAAGTCATCAAAAAAGGTGACAAATTAGCCTTAGGTACCTTGTCTTCTAACCAGACAATTCAATATAACGTACCAATGACTGCCCGCTACTATCAAACAGCAACAAATGTGACGGCTGGTAAAGTACGTGCAATGGCTACTGTAACTATTGAATATGATTAATCATATTCAATAGTTTTTAAACCTAATAATTTCAAATATTTAAATATTAATAATAAATTTTAATTTAACACTACTTTCTAAGAAATTTGATACTTAACTTAATAGGAAAATTTATGAAAAAAATAGGTATAGTTACTGTTGGTGCAGTGACATTATGTTGGGCTATGTATGAGGTATCTTCTGATAATACCAATACAGTAACGCATAATGAGGCTAGCCAAAAAGTCACATTTAAAAACTTTTCATCAACTGCAAAGAATGAAAAATTAGCGCCTCAAATACTTTTGGCTCAAACGAATTCCCTTAATTCCTCCGCCCCAGTCTGCAAATATAATTTTGACGCGAATCAAGAAGATTATGATCTTTGGAATGATGAACACTCTGACTATTGGTCTATGAAAATATTCCCATTAATAAGTGGGCAAAAATTTAGTCTTAAAGTAGAGCCTAGGCCAGAAAGTAAGTATGGTACTCTAGAGTATGTGGCTAGAAGTAAAATTAGTCTTAATTCTACTAATGACATTGGAGATTTCACATTACCTCATACTGGTATTATTGCATTTGAAATGGAGCTTAAGATTCCAACCTCAGCTCTTGGGAATTCATCACTTGGTAATTCTACTTATTACTCCTCTGCCATTGGTTTTAATGGCATAACAAATAATGGCTATACAGTTAGATCCAACTATTGGTTTGATATGGGCACTTATGATCCAGATTTTGGTGAGAATCCTGCTAGATTATACTATTCTGTAGCTTATCGACTTAGTGATAATAGCGGGCCTGACAATCCATATTATAAAGGTCAAAACATGACAAATAATTCAAATGGATACCAAAGATTAGGGATGTATATTAATCAGAATACTAAGCAGGTTGGCTTTATTGTAAATGGTGTTGATCAGGGGTATCAATCTACTTTACCCGCTCCACTTGAGAATATAAGCTTTTCTGTCTCAAGTGCTATATCAATAGATGCCGAACAATTATTTGGACAAGAATTATCTAATGAAC